>NZ_JSEH01000010.1 GCF_000801335.2 Desulfovibrio sp. TomC | reverse complement strand
CGGCCTCTCACGCCGCTAACAGGGGTTCAAATCCCCTTGGGGACGCCAAGAGAATTCAAGGGTTTACCGCAGAAATGCAGTAAACCCTTTTTTCTTCCCCCACACTATCCCCCACACAGACGGGACATTTTGTGGGGGTACTCCCCCCCATCCCCCACCACTTCACCGCGTCTGATTTTCGCACACGGCCAGCAAGCCGTCGTCGCCTCGATCGCCTCATTTTTCACACGCCTCAATCGTTCCCGGGACTGAAATCCACTTGCGGTTCTCCGCATGATTGACCTCTCCCCCCGCTGAGGGGACGCCTCCGGCCAGTGGTTATGAGCTGCCCCCCGCCGCCGCTCTCTGCTCCGGCGCAAAGGGTTCGAGTTTGAAGGTCAACTTGTCGATCTTGCCCGTAAACTTGAAGGGCACATCGTAGCGGTACTCGATGAGAGCCAGCGGCGTGCGGGTGTCCTGACCGACATCGAAGGTTTCGTCTTCCGGGAACGTGACCGGTATGGTGTGCTCCATCGAATTTCTGGCGACCTCCTTGCCGTCCACTGAGAGCACGCCCGTTCCGCCCTTGCCCAAGCCTGGACCATCGGACTTGAAATCAAAGACAATGGTGTGCTTGCCAGAGCCCAACTCAGGCCCTTCCCACGTTGTGCGCTTGAGGTCGAGCAGATTGTAGAGGAACACCGGCTTGCTCCGACCAATTCCTAACTCGCCCTTGCTCAGGAACAGGCCGTAGCCGCCGAACCGACCTCCCTGGGTGACGATCATGCCTTCCGCGCCGCCTTCGGGAATCTCGACCTCAGCCGTGATCGTGTAGGACTTGTCCAGGATGTCGGGGGCGGCGCTGGCCGGCACACCGGTCAGTTCGCCTGAATAGGTGAACTCCGTTCGTCCCGCCGTCAGGCTCGGGCGCGGCGTGTTCCAGCGGGCGAGCGTCGTATCGTCGAGCGGCAGCACGTTGTACTTCTTCGCCTCGGCGTAAAAGAGGCTCTCCATTTCCTTGAGCTTCTCCGGCATCTTGGCGCCTAGATCATTGAACTGGGTGGGGTCCTCCCGGACGTTGTAGAGCTCCCAGTTGTACCCGGTAATCACATCCGGGGGCGTCTTGTTGCTCAGTTCCCACGGGAGCGTTGCCGGCGTCGTGGCCGCCACCCAACCGTCGTGGTAGATGGCGCGATTGCCGAGCATCTCAAAGTATTGCGTCGTGTGTCGGGTCGGAGCCTTGGCATTCGCTTGGTCCCAGGTATAAGCCATGCTCACGCCTTCGATGGGGCGCTGTTCAATGCCGTTAATGGTGTCTGGTGCCGGAATGCCAGTCGCTTCGAGGATGGTCGGCACGATGTCGATGACATGATGGAACTGGTGGCGAACGCCTCCCGCCTCCGGGATGTGCCCGGGCCAGGACATGACAACGCCCTGAGCTGTTCCGCCGAAGTGGGAGGGTACCTGCTTAACCCACTTAAACGGCGTGTCCATCGCCCACGCCCAGCCCGCCGCGAAGTGCGGGAAGGTCCGTTCCGACCCCCAGAACGGGTACCAGAGGAACTGGTCCTTGACCGGCACGGAAACGCCATTGAACGTGGTAAATTCGTTTGGCGTGCCGTTGAGCATGCCCTCGGCGCTCGCGCCGTTGTCGCCGCCAATATAGATGATCAAAGTGTTGTCGAGTTCGCCAAGATTTTCGACGGCCTGGATGACCCGTCCTATCTCATTGTCTGCATAGGCGAGGTAGGCTCCGTAAACATCCGCTTGCTTGATGAAGAGTTTTTTCTCCTCCAGGCTCAGCGTATCCCACTGCGGCAGCCCCTCCGGCCATGGCGTCAGCTTGGCGTCCGCAGGCATGATGCCCAGGCGCTTCTGATTGGCGAAGATGGTCTCCCGCACTTTGTTCCAGCCCTCGTCAAAGAGGTGCATGTCGCTGATCTTCTTGATCCACTCGGGCGTGGGGTGGTGCGGCGCATGGGTTGCGCCCGGCACGTAATAGACGAACCAAGGCTTGCCAGGAGCGATCTCCTTGAGCTCCTTGATGTGTTGGATGGCTTCATCCGCCATCGCCGTCTCCAAATTCCAGCCCGGATTGTCCAGGAAGGGATAAATGGCCGTTGTGTTGCGGAACAGGTTCGGCTGCCACTGGCTGGCGTCGCCGCCGACGAAGCCGTAGAAATACTCGAAGCCCATGCCGTTGGGCCATTGATTGAACGGCCCGGCTTGGCTCGACTGATACGACGGCGTGTTGTGGTCCTTGCCGAACCAGGACGTGGCGTAACCATTCTCTTTGAGGATGGTGCCCACGGTGCCTTTCTCAATCGGGATGATCGAGTCGTAGCCTGGGAACCCGGTCGCTATTTCATCAACCACCCCGAAGCCCACGGAGTGATGGTTGCGGCCCGTAATCAGTGCCGCTCGAGTCGGCGAGCACAAGGCTGTCGAATGGAAATTTGTATAACGCAGCCCAGACCGTGCGATGCGGTCCATGGCAGGAGTGGGTATGACGCCGCCGAAGGTACTTGGTGCGCCAAAACCCTGGTCATCCGTCATGATAAGCAGCACGTTGGGTGCGCCCTTGGGCGGCACCACGCGTGGCGGCCACCAAGCTTTTGACTCCGAGGCTTTTTCCCTGATCACACCGCCGAATTTTGGATCAGGCGGCGGAAGCTGCTTACCACTGATGGTGGTGGTCGCACTTGGCGAACCCAGCGTACCGCTGACTTCCTGGGCCGAGACGGACACAGCGGCCAGCATGGCCAAGAGGGCCAGCGCAGCGCAGCGCAAGAAAAAAAGCGAGTTGCGGGCAGGCATTATGTCGTTCCTCCGTGGGGTGTGGGCCGCCGGAGTACTTCTGGCCCTTATTGCTCTAGTACCCCGAGAGTGGTCACGATTCAAGACGGGGTGAGCTATAAACAGGAAGCGTGGAGGGCGGGGGATATCGTGTGCAGGGAATGCCAGATTTCGGGGAATGCAGGTACATAAAGAGAATTCAAGGGTTTACCGCAGAAATGCAGTAAACCCTTTTTTCTTGTCCGACACTATTCCCAGCAGGCAGGGACTCTTTGCGGAGTCGCCAAGTCGTCGGTCTTAATACCGTGAATAGGTCAAAACGTCCTCCTGGAACTGGGTCATCACTTCGTCGCTCAGGGAAGGACGGACCTGGCCGATCTTCTCCATGATGCATTCCGTGGTCACCGCGAAGTCCTTTCCCGTCTCGTATTCCCGGTCAAAGGCGTGCTGGGCGATGAGCTGGTACAGGTGTTCCAGGTCAGCCGGGGTGAAGTGCCGGGTCTTTTTGACAATGAGATCCAGGTCGATATCCCCGACATTGATCCGGGCATTGTGGTATTGCAGGATGGTCCGCCGTCCGTCGTCGTCGAGGACTCCCACCGGGATGATGCAGTCAAAGCGCCCGGGACGCAGCAGGGCCGCATCCAGTTGACGGACATAGTTGGTCGCGCAGACCAAAAGCACCTTGTTCGCCTGACTCTTGAGCAGGGGGACCTGCTTGAGGAACTCGTTGGTGATGGACCGGTCGATGCGGTCGGCTTCGTCCCGACTGGCGGCGAGTTCCTCGAACTCGTCGATGAAGATGACGGCTTCCTCAAGTCGGCGGGCCTTTTCCATGGTGGCGCGCAGGTGGGCGCCGATTCTGTCCACACCCTCGGCCATGAGCATGCTGGGAGCAATCTCGATGAACCACCAGCCGAGAAACCCAGCCATGGCTTTGACGAAATGGGTTTTTCCCGTGCCGGGAGGACCGAAGAAGATAATGGCCTTGGGGATGACCACGCCGTGTTTTTTGGACAGGTTCTCTTCCTGAAGCGGCCGGATGATGCGCTTCTGGACGAGCTGCTTGGGGGGTTGGGAATCGGAGATGGTTTCCCAGATGTCCCGGTCGATGTACTGGGCGCCCATTTCGCCGAGAAGGTCGGCCTGGCGCTCCAGGCGCAGGTCATGCCCCACCTCGAAGTTATCCAGGAAATCAATACAGGCGGCCCGGAAGCCCACGTCCCGCCCGAGTTTCTCGGACAAGATCCACTTGTGGTCCACGATTTTCTGCCACAGGCCGCAGGCGACGGTCTCATCGAATTTGATGCCGCTGGCATCGAATATTTCCGCACTGTAATCCGTTGGCTCAACGGTATTCGATGTCTGTGTATTCATGGTTTATCCTCCTTTGTAACGGGTAAAATTCATTGCTAAATGAACTTCCCTCGGGGTGTATCGGAATTGTGTAATTGAAGATGCGTGCAAAGAGGTGTCGTAGAAGTAGAAAAAGAATGGTCATGAAGCCTGTTCCTGTCAACAACTTTTTCATGGCTATAGAATGACAGCCTTTCTTCGCCAAGAAGCCATCGCAGGCAGCGCAAGCTGTCAGGCCCGGCAATCGAAAAGCGGCCTGCCTCCGAAAGGAAGCAGGCCGCTCATGATCCGGTTGCCGGGGGTATGCCGGGTCCTGGTTCGTTTTGAGGGAGTTGCGGTCCGTGGCGATGGGGCGAACAGGCTGCCAATGCCCGGCGACGCCACTCCCTTGAGCCTGGCCCCGGGCTGATGCTCACCGCCTAGCTGCTGTGAGTCGGCTCTCCATGAGTCAGCCGGTGGACTGCACAGACGTACCCGCCGTCATGGCGGCTTTGCTGTCAGGCGCTTGAGCCCTGGTGTGACCGTCCGCTCCAGACCCCGTGTCCGAGGCGGAGGCGACGCCCTGGCCCATAAAAAAGCGCCGGCGCGGCTTTTTTATGGGCCAGGAAGCCGCCTTATTGGCAGAGCTTTTCCTTCTTGACGCTTTCCAGCAACTCGCAATCGCCCAGGCTGCAGGCCTTTTGATAGTCCTGGCACATGGGGCCGTACTGTTTGAGGCGCAGGTAGGTGAAGCCCCGTCCCTTGTAGTAATCGGCCTCGGTGGGACCGAGGGAGATCGCCTTGTTGAAGTCCTCGATGGCCTGGGGATAATGGTCTGAGCGGGCGCGGCTCAAGCCACGCATGGAATAGGCCAGGGCAAAGTTGGGGTTTTTCTCAATGGCCTTGGTGTAGTCGTCGATAGCCTTGTTGTACTGGGCCAGATAGTAATGGGCATGGCCGCGGCTGGCAAAAAAGTCCGCCCGGTTGGGAGCGAGCTTGATGGCCTTGTCAAAGGATTCGACGGCCTTTTGGAACTTGTTTTGCTTGCCGAATTCGATACCCTTTTCAAAAGCGGCTTCGGCATCGGCCGAGTCGCGGCTGTCGGGCAGCGTCGGTGTGGGGTCGGCCGGTTCGGGAGTGCGGGGGGCCTTGGCGGTCGGACGCTCGGGAGCGGCGACGGGTTCGGCCTCAGGGGCGGCGACCTCAGCCTCGGCTGCCTTGACCGCGCCTGCGGCCGGAATCACCAGTTTCTGCCCGGTATGCAGCTTTTTCCCCATGTCGGGATTGAGCCGGGCCAGTTCATGGGGGCTGATCCGATAGCGACGGGCCACGGAATGCGGGGTGTCGCCCTTGCGAACCGTATGGGTGAAGGTGGGAAGCTGCGGCTCGGCAGTTTTCTGGCTCTTGGCAGAGGGCTTCTCGACCGGCGCCGACTTGGTCGAGGCTTTCTCCGCCGGTTCGGCCTTGCCCGCAGCGCCGCCGGGCAGGGCAATCTCCTGGCCGATGTGCAACTTGCTGGGGTTTAACCCTTTGTTGGCCTTGAGCAGGTCATTGGTGGTCGTGTTGTTTTTCGCAGCAATGGAGCCGAACGTATCGCCCTTTTTGACCGTGTAGGAACCGGCGGCGGCATGGCCGGAGGGAGCCTTGCGTTCTCTCTCCCGATCCCGGGCCTCGGCGGCCCGTTCCTTGGCCGACAGGGGTTCGGATTTGGCCGAGGCCTTGTCCTTGCGGGTATCGTGGGCCGGTTCTTTCTCAGGCTGGTTTTTCCCCGACTTTTCGGCTTTCTCCGGTTTGCCCGACTTGGCCGGCGTCCCCCCGGGGATGACCAGCGTGTCGCCGATGAGCATTTTGCTCGGCTTGAGGTTCTTGTTGGCCTTGAGCAACTCGTCTACGGAGATATTATGCTTCTTGGCGATCGATTGCGGGGTGTCGCCAGCTTGGACGGAGTAGGCGTGCAGGAGCGCCGGAGAGCTTAAGGCCAGGCCAAGGCAGACAAAAAAGGAAGCGAAAGCAGAAAATCGAGGCATAGCACCACCTTGTACTGTCGGGTTCGTATCGGAACTGTTCTGTGTGATCAAATTTGAAGGTTTCTGTTTAGACTACCTCGGGTCAAGGGGCAATGTTTTTCCAAATATGAAAGATTACAGTAAAATTAAACTTTTGTTCATGTTCGGCAGCCAGTTGTGATCTCCCGGCCGACATGGCGTCATACGCAATACTCTTACTGGCCGCGCTTGCGTCGGCAGCCATAATACCTATGAAAAACAGATTGTTGGCCCTGTCCGTCATCACCTACACCTACAATGACCACGCCCTGGCCGCCGGTCTTCTCCGTTCCATGGCCGGGTGGGACGTCAGGCCGCGCGAAACGCTGGTCATCGACGACGGCTCCCAAACACCGTTCGTCGTCCCGGACGAGGCCCCCCCGACCCGCCTTGTTCGCCTCGAACCCAACCAGGGGCCGGCCCGGGCCAAGGCCGTCGGTCTGGGCGCGGCCCAAAACCGCTTCCTGCTCTCCCTGGATGCCGATATCCGTCTGCCGCCCGACTGGATCAGCCGTTGCCTGCGCGAAGCCGCCAAGCCGGAAGTGGGCATTGTGGCCACGCCCATTCTCACCGATGCCGGCTCGGGACTCCTGGCTAAGTATCAGCAACTGCGCTACGGCCTCATGGTCAATTTCTCCGGCAACGCCGACGTCGCCCCGGCCGGGCTGTGGCTCCTGCGCCGGGAGGTCTGGCAACGCCACGGATTTCACGACTACCCCCACCGGCTGCATGAAGATGTGCATTTCAGCCAAACCCTGCGACGGGCGGGTCTGGCCCGGCGTATCCTGCCCGGACCGGCTGCCCGGCAGATCCGGCGTCTGTCGCGTCAGACCATGGTCCGGCGCGGCTGGGTCTGGCAGGGCCGGCAGTACCTGGCCGCCGCCCGGCAAAACCCCGTCGATCCCGTCAATGCCTTCCTGCTGGCCATGCAAAACCGCATTCTCCGGCACCACGCCGCCAACCCCGCCTTTCTCTATTATGATTGCCTCTATCTGGCATTCGCCCTGACCAGCCTGCTTGGCGAAGCCGGCTATTTTGAAGCTGCAGCCAGCCTGCCGGCGGTCCTGGCCGATGCGTTGCCCCATCCCTGGGCCGGGGCATTGCTGCGCGCCGATCTGGCCGGACTGGGGGTAGCGTTCGAGGACGGCATGCCGGCCTCGCCGCTGGTTGAGGCCATCCGGCAGGGGGTGTGCTCCATTTTGCCGGGCGATGCGGCCGGCGCGCTGGAATCGGCCCGGCCGCATTTGGAGGCCGAGGACAGGCGGGAGGATTGGGACGTCTCGTTTTATGATGCCCTTGCAACAGGGGAGGGGGCGAAAGCCTCGGGCGAGGGGCAGGACGGACAGGCCGGGGCCAGAGGCATGACCCTGGCCGACGTCATCCCCTCGGCCTAAAAAAGCGCAAGCGCAGGGCGTTGGTGACCACGGTAAAGGAGCTCAGCGCCATGGCTGTGCCGGCGATCATCGGATTGAGGGTCGGGCCGCCGAAGAGGTGCAACACCCCGGCGGCGACCGGGATGCCGATGGTATTGAAGGCAAAGGCCCAGAAGAGGTTTTGCTTGATATTGCCGATGACGGCCCGGGACAATTCGAGGGCTGCGGGCACGCCGCGAAGGTCGTTTCGCATCAGCACGACGTCGCAGGATTCAACCGCCACGTCGATGCCCGACCCCATGGCCATGCCGAGATCGGCGGCAGCCAGGGCCGGGGCGTCGTTGATGCCGTCGCCAACCATGGCCACTTTGCCGCCCTCGGTCTTGAGGCGGGCCACCTCGGCTGCTTTGCGCTCGGGCAGAACCCGGGCGATGACGGTTGCGATGCCCAGAGTCCGGGCCACGGCCTGGGCCGTGCGTTCGTCGTCGCCGGTGAGCATGACCACGCGGATGCCGTTTTGGGAAAGCGAAGCCACCACGGCTGCGGCTTCGGGGCGCGGGGTGTCGGCCACGGCCAGGACCGCGGCGGCCTTGCCGTCGAGGGCGAGGCGGACGGCGGTTTTGCCGGCCCCAGCCAGGTCGGCGTCGGCCGCATCGAGGCTGGCCAGCGGGGGAATGTGTTCTGCGGCCATGAAGGCTTCGGTGCCAATGAGGACGGTATGGCCGCCAATGCGGGCGGTCACGCCGTGGCCGGGCACGGCTTCGAAGTGGTCCGGGGCGGGCAGGGCGAGGCCTTTGGCGGCGGCGGCCTGGACCACGGCTTTGGCCAGCGGGTGCTCGGAGCGGGCTTCGGCGGCGGCGGCCAGGGCGAGCAGGGCGTCGGGGTCGTGGCCCGGGGCCGGGACGATGTCGGTGAGCACCGGGGCGCCGTGGGTGAGCGTGCCGGTCTTGTCGAAGACGACGGTGGCGATGTCGCCGGCGATTTGCAGGGCGGCTCCGGATTTGACCAGGATGCCCAGGCGCGCGCCCCGGCCGGTGCCGACCATGATCGAGGTGGGCACGGCCAGCCCCATGGCGCAGGGGCAGGCGATGACCAGGACGGCCACGAAGATGCGAAGCGAAAAGGACAGATCGGCCCCGCCAATAAAAAACCAGGCCAGACCGGCCACGGCGGCCACGGCCATGACCGTGGGCACAAAATAAAAGCTGACCGTGTCGGCCAGATTGGCAATGGGGGCTTTGGAGCCCTGGGCCTCGCGCACCAGGGCCACGATGCGGGCCAGGGTGGTGTCCTGGCCGACACGGGTGGCGCGCACGACAATGGCCCCGGTGGTATTTTGCGTGCCGCCGGTGACGGCGTCGCCGACGGTTTTGGCCACGGGCATGGGTTCGCCGGTGAGCATGGATTCGTCGAGGCGGGTGGCCCCGTCGAGGACTTCGCCGTCGGTGGGCACCCGTTCGCCAGGGCGCACCAGGAAGGCGTCGCCGGGTTCGAGTTCGTCGATGGGCACGGTTTCTTCGCGGCCGTCGCGGACCAGGGTGGCGGTGTCCGGGGCCAGCCGCATAAGGGCCGCAATGGCCCCGGAGGTTTTGATCTTGGCCGAGGCCTCGAGATATTTGCCCAGACTGATCATGGCCAACAGCACGCCGGCCGATTCGAAATAGAGGTCCATGGCCCGGGCCACCGGGTCGGAACCGGCCAGGATGAGCCCGAGGTTGGCCAGGCTGTAGGCCAGGGCCGCGCCGGTGCCCAGAGCCACGAGGCTGTCCATGTTGGGCCCGCCGCGAAGGAGCGCCGGGATGCCGTCGCGGTAAAAGCGCCGGCCGATCCAGACAATGGGGGCGGCGAGGGCCAGTTGGGCCAGGGCAAAGGCGGCCGGGGCGGCGTCGGGATGGAGAAAATGGGGCAGGGGCAGGCCCAGCATGTGGCCCATGGACAGGACGAGGAGGGCAGCGGCAAAACCCAGGGCCGGGACAAGCTGCCGACGCTGGCTGGCCAGTTCGGCCTGGGCCGCACGCTGGCGCTCGGCCAACCGGTCGCCGGAGGGGCTGGCCGGGGTGGTGGAAAAGCCGAGGTCGGCGATGGCCTGGCGGATCTGGCGACGGGTCAACACCGCCGGATCAAAGGTGAAGCGGCCGGATTCGCCGGGCAGGTTGACGGCGGCGCTGACCATGCCCGGAAGTTTGCCGGCGACGCGCTCGATGCGCGAGGAGCAGGCGGCGCAGTGCATGCCGCTGATGGCCAGATCAAGGACGGCGTGTTCCGGGGGGGGCGGGCCAAGGGTGAAGCCGAGATCGGCCACCCGGGCGGCGATGGCGTCGAGGGGGGCGGCTTCAGGATCGTATTGGAGGTGCAGGGAGCCGTCGGCCAGATTGACGCTGACCTGATCAATGCCGTCCATGGCGGCAAGCACCCGTTCGATGCGGGTGGAACAGGCGGCGCAGTGCATTCCGCCAACTGGAATCGTGACGGATTTGAATGAAATTTTCGTCATGCCCGATAATAATCCCCGAAGCGGAAAGTGCAAGTCTGAACCGTCTTGGGTGGAAAGGGCGATGCTGGCAATTGTCAGCCGGGCAGGATATGGGACGTGAAGTGAACGTCAAAGGAGTCCGGGACATGCAGGCAGACCCCCTGGCCCCCACCTGGGACGGCCAAAGCCGCGAATCCAACAGGTGGGAGCGGCTGCGAGACATCTATGAGAAACTGCGCCTCGTCCTGGATATGCCGGCACTGGGTCTTGGAGGCATTGACGATCTGCTTGAACAGTTGGAACAGCGCCTGGATGAGGCCTCCCTGTTGTTCCCCGAGCCGGACTGGCTCGATACAGGCGTGTCGGGTTCTGATGGCATGGAGCATTATTGCGGCAACCATCTGGGCGCGTTTGTCGAAGTGCTGTTGCGGGCTGTCGGCCGGTTGGCCGAAGAGCGGGCCAGGGAGCTGGCGGACGCGGCTGGCGGGGCCAAAGCGGGCGACGGGCAATGAAAAAAGGGGCCATGCTTGCGCATAACCCCTTGGACTGTTCTGGTCGGGATGAGAGGATTCGAACCTCCGGCTTCTGCGTCCCGAACGCAGCGCTCTACCAGGCTGAGCCACATCCCGTCGTGAGAGAAAAGCTTTTAGAGTATCCCGCGGGCTTTGGCAAGCACAAAGTGTGTTGTCATAACGCAAAGAGTCATCTAATCATGGACAAGGGGACGGGCCGCCCATCCGGAGCTTCGAGGGGAGCCCGGGGAAAGCGCCCACGATATGCCGCCGTCAGGAGAGATGCGTGATCAAGGTAGTGGTCGTCGATGATTCGGCCTTCATGCGAAAGGCCCTCAGCACCATGCTGTCCAAGGACCCGGAAATCGAGGTCGTGGCGACGGCCCGGGACGGCGAGGAAGGTCTGGAACTGATCCGTCGGCACCAGCCCGACGTGGTCACCCTGGATATTGAAATGCCCCGCATGGACGGCCTGACCGCGTTGCGGCATATCATGATGGAGATGCCCCGGCCGGTGCTCATGGTCAGTTCGCTGACCACCGAAGGAGCGGAAGCGACGCTCAAGGCCATGGAACTCGGGGCGGTGGATTTCATCCCCAAACAACTTTCCAAGGTGTCGCTCGACATCGTCAAGATCGAGGATGATCTGCGGGCCAAGGTCAAGCTGATTGCCCGCCGACGCATGAGCCACCTGTCCCGGTCGCCGCTTTCCGCCCGGGTCCGCGCCGCCGGGGCTGCCCCGGCCGGCGCAGCAACGCCGGCCGGCCCGGCGACCGAGCGCGCCCCGCGCAGCCCCCGGCCGGGCGGCTCCCAGACCCGCGATCTGGTGGCCATCGGCGTTTCCACCGGCGGGCCGCCGGCGGTGCAGAAGGTGCTGTCGTTTTTGCCCAAGGATTTTCCCGCCGGCATCCTTATTGCCCAGCACATGCCGGCGGCCTTTACCGGTCCCTTTGCCAAACGTCTGGACAGCGTGTGCCAGATTACGGTCAAAGAGGCCGAGGACGGCGAGCGGCTCCAGCACGGGGTGGCCTACGTGGCTCCGGGCGGCAAACATCTGCGCATCGATCAGAAAGTCAGCCGCATCGAGGTGCGGGTGGTGGAAGAACCTCGGGAAGCGTTGTACAAACCTTCGGCCTCGGTGCTTTTTGAGTCGGTGGCGGCGGGCGTGGGCCGACGCGGCCTGGGCGTGGTGCTGACCGGCATGGGCAGCGACGGTCTGGACGGGATGCGGGTCCTCAAGGCCAAAGGCGGGCGAGCCCTGGCCCAGTCTGATTCCACCTGTGTGGTCTACGGGATGCCCAAGGCCATCGTCGATGCGGGACTGGCCGACGAAATCATTGATATCGACGACATGGGCGAAGCCATCCTTTCAAACCTTTACAAATGACCGTTCCGGCGCGGAACGGCCAAGGACGCGGCATGGTGGACTGCAACGACCTTTGCCAGAGGCTTGGCAGCGACGATCCCGACGTGCTTCGGGACGCCGCCTTTGATGCCGGGGAGAGCGGATGTCTCCAAGCTGTACCGCTTTTGGCCAAGTTATTGAGCACACATAATCTTGGCGTCCAGGAAGCGGCGGATCGGGCCTTGCGCCGGCTTGGCGGCAAAGAAGTCGTGGCCGCCGTCAAGGCGCTGCTGCGTTCCGACGACGCCCCGGTCCGCAACGCGGCCATGGATATTCTGCGGGCCGTTGGCTCCCAGGATTTTCCGTCACTGCTTGAACTGCTCCACGACAGCGACCCGGACATCCGCATATTTGCCTCTGACATCCTTGGTTCCACCGACAGCCGTCTGGCGGTGACGCCGCTTTGCGACGCACTGTTAAAAGATCCCGAGGTCAATGTCCGCTACCAGGCGGCGGTCAGCCTCGGCGAGTTGGCCTTTGCCGAGGCCGCCCCAGGCTTGGGCCAGGCCCTTGGCGATGACGAGTGGGTGCAGTTCGCCGTCATCGAGGCCCTGTCCAAGATCCGCGACGCCTCCTCGGTCGGGGCGCTGGTCAAGGCCCTGGACAAGAGCACCGATCTGGTCGCCTCCATGATTGTCGACGCCCTGGGCGAAATCGGCAACATCAAGGCCGTGACCATGCTCTTAAAGCGCATTGACGCCTCGCCCGAGGTGCTGCGCAACAAGATCGTCAAAGCCGTGGTGCGCATCCTCGGGGGCAAGGCCCTGTCGCTCCTTTCCCCGGCCGAGCGGGAGCGGTTTCGCAGCTATCTGCTGGCCGCGCTGCACGATGACGAAGACGACGTGCAGGACGCGGCTGTTTCCGGGCTGGGCTCGGTCGGCGGCGAAGACGCGGCCGAGGCGGTCCTGGCCCATGCCGCCCGCATCGACCGCGACAACCTGCCCGAACGCTACGAGCACGCCGTGGCCGCCCTGCGCGACATGGGGTTGACCGAGGCGCTGGGACGGGCTCTGCGCGAGGGAGATACGGCGCAACGGTCCGCAGCCCTGGATGTGCTCTCGAATCTGCCGTGCCCCCAGTGCCCAGGCCTTTTGATCGACGCCTTCGCCAGCCTGCCGCCGTCCTTTCAGCCGGCGGCCGTCAAGGCCCTGGCCGGCATCGCAGGCGAGGACGCCGTCGAATTTTTCATGGCTCTCCTTGGCAGCGACAACGAAGCCGTGCTGCTTGAGGCCGTGGCCTTTCTTGGCGGCTCCATGCGGGTGCCGGCCGCCGGGGCGCCGCTCTTCGGACTGCTCGGCCATCCGTCCGACGCCGTCAAGGAGGCCGCCCTGGATGCGTGCGTGGCCATCGGCGGCGCCGAACTGGACACCCGGTTTCGGGATTTGAGTCACAGCGAAGACCCCATGGACCGTCTGATGGCCGTCTACGCCCTGGGACGGATGGGTGTCGGCGACCATATGGACATCATCCGGGCTGCGCTCATCGATGAAATCCCGGACATCCGCAAAATTGCCCTGGAGACCCTGGCCGATTCCTGCGGCCACGAGGAAACCAGCCTGCCGCTGATCGTCAGTCGTCTTGATGACGAAAACCGGGACGTCCGGTTGGCCGTGGTGGAGGTCCTGGGCGGGTGCGACAGTGACAAGGTCTATGGATATTTGGAAAAAGCCCTGGATGACAGCGACGATTGGGTGCGTATCCGGGCCATTGAAGCCCTGGGGGCCAGGGGCGAGAGTGCGGCTGTGCCCCGCCTGCTGGCCCTGGCCGGCGAGTCAAGCAAGATCGTAGCCCTCAAGGCGGTCGAAGTCCTTGGCGAAATTGGTGGACCAGACGCTTTTCAGGCATTGTTGGGGCTTATTTCCAGCGACGATCCGGAGCTGGCCGGGGTGGCCGAGACGGCAATAGCCCGACTGCAGGACGAGCAAGGGGAGCGCTAGTCCATGACCTCGCTTTTTTCCAAGACGATTTCTCTGCGTAAGGAGCTTAAAATCTCCGATGCGGAGTTTACCCAGCTGCGGGACTTCATCTACGCCCAGGCAGGCATCTATGTGGCTGACAACCGCAAGTATCTTGTGGAAAATCGCCTGGCTACCCGCATCAAAGAGCTGAACCTCAAAAGTTTTGCCGAGTACCATACCTTCTTGCAGTATGACGCGGGGCGTCGCCAGGAACTCAATCGGCTTTTTGAGGTGATCACCACCAACGAGACGAGCTTTTACCGCAATCCGCCCCAACTCAAGGTCTTTCAGGACATGGTCCTTAAAGACGTGCTGGACAAGCTCAAATCCCAGCGGCAAAAGCGTCTGCGCATCTGGTCGGCCGGCTGTTCCACGGGCGAGGAACCCTACACCATCGCGATTATCCTCCATGAAGTGCTGCGCTCGGAAATTGCCGGCTGGGACATCCGGATCACGGCCAATGATCTGTCCGAGGCCGTCCTGGCCCAGGCCAGGGCCGGGGTCTACAGCGAATACAGCCTGCGCACCACGCCCAAAGAGATCGTCGCCCGGTATTTCGTGTCGGATGGAGCCAATTTCAAGCTCAAGCCCGAGGTCAAACGGCTGGTCAGCTTTGGCCAGATCAATTTGAGCGATCGGACGCAGCTCAAACGGGTGGAGCGTTCGCACATTGTTTTTTGCCGCAACGTCATCATCTATTTTGATGATGAAATGAAGAAGAATGTCATTACTGCCTTCTACGACAATTTGCTGCCCGGAGGCTATCTGCTGATCGGCCACTCGGAGTCGTTGCACAACATCTCCCGGGCCTTTCGTCCCAAGCACTACCCCGGGGCGATCATCTACAGCAAAGAGGAGTAGGGGGGAATGGCGTCGGGTGCGGCCGCACGGCCGCAGGAGTTGCGGTGGCCCGGATATTGGCCGTAGCCAATCAAAAAGGCGGGGTCGGCAAGACCACAACGGCGTTGTCGCTGGCTGCAGCGTTGGCCCTTTTAGGGCGGCGGGTGCTGGTCATGGACCTTGACCCGCATGGCTGCGCCTCGGCCCATCTGGGGATTTTTCCCGAGGGACTGTCTGCTTCGGCGGCGGATGTGTTTCTGGCCGGAGCCCCGGCCGACGTGCCCTGGGACAAGGTGATCAGCAATCCGGGGCGTGGACTCTTTGATCTGGCCCCGAGCCATACCCGGCTGGCCGATCTGGACATGGACCTTGCCGAGCGAAAAGGGAAGGGCATATTGTTGCGACAAGCTCTGGAATCGGGACCGGCCTATGACCATGTGCTGCTTGACTGTCCGCCCCACACCGGCGTGGTGCTGGTCAACGCCCTGGTGGCCTCGGACTTGCTGATCATCCCGATTCAGACGGATTTTTTAGCCCTGCACGGCGTGCGCCACCTTTTTGATACCATGCGGGCGCTCAACCGGGTGCTGCCCCGGCCCATCGCCTACCGGGCCCTGGCCACCATGTTCGACCGCCGGGCCAAGGCCTGCACCCGGGTGCTGGCCTTGCTGCGCGCCAAGTTCGGCGACCGGATGTTTTCCACGGTCATCGGGTTGGACACCAAGTTTCGGGAGGCCAGCGCTCTGGGCAAGGTGATCCAGGAGGTCTCCCCGGAATGCCGGGGTGCCTGCGAATATGCCAGATTGGCCGAGGAGGTGGCGGTTCTGTGAGTCCGAGTCTGGAGCAATATTTCGAGGAGTCCGTGCTGTTGCCCGAGCAGGGCGGCAAGACATTTTCCGAGACGGAACGGGCCTTTTTATCGCGCTATATGGGCGACGATTTCGAGGCCGCCCTGGTGCGCCAGGGACTGTCGCAGCCGGCGGTCGTGGAGTCCGTCACCGGCGAACTGGCCCCGGCCGATGGGCTGGACGGCCAGTCCGGGCCGGCAACGGAGGCTGACGGGGACGGGGCGTTGGAAGCCGGGCTGCGTCAGGTCCGGGAGCTCAAACTGGTGGGATTTCGCGTGGCCGGGCAGGAATTGGCCATCCCCATCGCCCAGGTGCAGGAAGTCATTCGGGCCATGCCGCTGACCCGTTTGCCGGCCGCGCCGCCCCATATCGTCGGTATGACCAATCTGCGCGGACGGGTGGCCCCCATGGTCGATCTGGCCAGGATCATGGATTTTTCCGGCCCATGCGGGGAAAACAGATTCATCATCGTCTGCCGTTGCCGGGGGATGCTGGTGGGGCTTTTGGTCGAGGGCATTGCCGCCATGCACCAGGCCGACGGCCAGGATATCGAGTGGGGGGTCGAGGCCCGGGTAGGCGTGGCCTCGGATCTGGTTTTGGGTCTGCTCAAAGTGGGCGAAAAATTGGTTGCGATCCTCTCCGTTGACAGCCTGTTTCAAAAGGTTTTGAAGAGTTGAGGAGGTAAAGGGATGCCCAAGCATATCCTTATTGTGGATGATTCCAAGACGGTGCGCAATCTCGTGGCGTTTATCATGCGCAAGGAAGGCTTCAAGGTGACGGCCGCCGAGGACGGACTCGACGGGTTGGAGAAGCTGTATACCGATCAGCAGGTGGATCTTATAATCACTGACATCAATATGCCGCGCATGGATGGCATCACCTTTATTAAAACCGTTCGCGAACAAGACAGTTATCGCGATATCCCCATTGTGGTGCTGTCGACCGAAGGCGAGGAACGCGACATCCATGTCGGGCTTTCCATCGGGGCCAACCTGTATATGGTCAAACCCGCCCAGCCCGAAGTTATGGTCCGCAACGTCAAGATGCTTTTGGGATAAGTCGGCGACACACCTGCATAAACGCCGCGAGGTACCTTGATGAACCAAGATTTCATGGATCCGGAACTGTTTGCCGACTTCATTGTCGAAGCCCGGGAGCACCTCGAGACCATCGAGCCCAATCTTCTCGAGCTGGAGCGCAACCCCGGCAACCTCGGCCTTTTAAACGATATCTTCCGGCCCATGCACTCTCTCAAGGGCGCCTCGGGTTTTCTGGGCTTAAACGCCATCAACGGGCTGGCCCACAAAGCCGAGAACATTCTCGATGAACTGCGCAAAGGGAATATCCCGGTTAATCCCGAGATCATGGACGTCATCCTCTCGGCCACGGATATCCTGCGCACCATGATCGAGAACCTGGAGCAGACCGGGGTCGAGGGCGATCTCGACACCGCCCCGGTGATCGCCCGTATCGCCGTGCTGCTGGAAGGCGGTCCGGCCGCCGTCCCCCACGCTCCGGCGATGCCCGCGTCCGGCGACTTTCCTCCCGAAGACGGACCCGCCCCGTCAGACGAACCGGACCCGGAAGCCGTCGCGCCGCAATCGGCCAAAACGCCGCCCCCGGCTTCGGCCCAGACCCCGCCGGCCAAAACGATCATCAATATCGAAGACCTGCCGCCGTTTCTGCCCGATCCCTATCCGCTGACCTCCATAGGGGAAGGCCATATGGCCGATTTTATGGAGGAAGCCCGGGAGATTATCGAGCGCTTGAACGCTGCGCTGCTTGAGCTTGAGGCCACCGGCGAAGGGCCTAACGAAAGCATCAACGATATTTTTCGCTATTTTCATAACCTCAAAGGCAACAGCGGCATCATCGGGCACAAGGAATTAAACGGCCTGACCCATGAGGCCGAAACCCTGCTCAATCGGGTGCGCAAGGGCGAGATGGTCGCCACCCCGGCCATGGTCGATCTGCTCCTGGCCGTGGTCGATCAGGTCGAAGCCCTGGTCACCACCATCGACGCCGCTACGAGCATTGCCATGCCGCTGGACATCCGTCCCCTGGTGGCCCGACTCAAACAGGCCAGCGAGGACGGCTATGTGGCCGAGCCGGGCGATGCCGCCGCCTCGCAACCTGAACCTGAGCCGGAACCTGAACCAGAGCCGCAGAAGCCGGTTGCCGAGGCTGCGAAGAGCGCTGCCGCCGCCCCGGGATACGATCCGGAAGATGTGGCCGTTTTCGAATCCACCATCGATCAGCAGATTACCTACATGACCCAGGCCCTGGCCGGGCTCAATGAGAATTCCGAATCCAAGGAAATGGTGGACGGTCTTTACCGGGCGCTAGTCACCATCCAGAATTCCTCGGGCTACATGGGACTTAACGACCTCAAGGTCCAGGCCGAACGCACGGCCGGGCTCGTGGATACGGGGCGCAAGCAGGGGCTGCCCTTTGAACTGTTACTCGACATGCTGCGCCAGGAGTGCGCCATCCTCGGCGACATGCTCGCGTCCGCCCTGGGCAAACTGCGCGCTGCTCCGGCCGCCGCCCCGGCCGAGGCCGCACCCGAACTGCCGCCGGCCGCGCCCGAACCGCAGCCTGAACTGGCCCGGGTCTCTGAACCGGAAGCTGCCCCGGCCACGACGCCGGAACCGGCTCCGGAATCCAAGCCTGAACCGAAGCCCGAACCTGCCCCGAAGCCAGTCCCGGTTCCCAAGCCTGAAGCCCAACCGGCCCCGGCGACACCCCCGAAACCGGCGCCGGCGCCCAAGCCGGAACCGAAGCCGGCTCCCAAACCTGCGCCCAAACCCGAGCCGGCTGCGGCTGCGGCCCAGGGCGAGGCGGCCAAACCCAAGGTTTCCGCCACCATCCGGGTGGACCACGAAAAGCTCGACCACCTCATGAATCTCATCGGCGAGTTGCTCATTAACCGCAACCGCTTCACCATGCTGGCCCGCGCCCTGGAAGAGGGCAAGGACAGCGGCGCGCACATCGGGCAGCAGCTGACCGAGACCACGTACGCCATGGCGCGCATCTCCGACGACCTGCAAGACACCATCATGAAGGTGCGCATGGTCCCGGTGTCCACGGTGTTTTCCCGTTTCCCGCGCCTGGTGCGCGACCTGTCGCGCAAATCCGGCAAGGAAGTTTCGCTGATCACCGAAGGCGAGGAAACCGAACTCGACAAATCCGTGGTCGAGGTCATCGGCGATCCGCTGGTCCACCTCATCCGGAATTCCGTGGACCATGGCATCGAGACCGAGGCCGAGCGCATTGCCGCCGGCAAGCCGCCCATCGGGCGCGTCTGGCTTCGCGCCTATCACCGCGGCAACTCGGTGGCCATTGAGATCGAAGACGACGGCAAAGGCATTGATCCGGCCAAGATGCGCGAAGTGGCCGTCAAAAAAAATCTCATGAGCCCCGAAGAAGCCAAGGCCATGGATGACCGGGACGCCATCGACATCATCTTCATGCCCGGCTTTTCCTCGGCCGAGACCATCACCGACATCTCGGGCCGGGGGGTGGGCATGGACGTCGTGCGCACCAACATCAAAAATCTCAAAGGCACGGTCAACGTCAGCAGTGAAGTGGGCAAGGGCACCAAGTTCACCCTGTCCCTGCCGCTGACCCTGGCCATCATCGACGCGCTCATGGTGGTGGTTGCCGGCCAGACCTACGCCTTGCCGCTTGATTCCGTGTCCGAAACCACCAAGATCGAAGTCAACCGGATGACCGAGATCAACAAGCGCAAGGCCGTCACCCTGCGCGGCGAAGTCCTTGGCATCGTGGAGTTGGCCGAGATCCTGGAACTGCCCCAGGCCCAGGTCAAACAGGAGATCGCTCCCATCGTCATCCTCCAGGATAACGAACGCCGGCTGGGCCTCATCGTGGACCGGCTGCTGGAACGCCAGGAAATCGTGATCAAGCCCCTTGGCAGCTATCTGTCCGAATTCGATATGCGCGGCATCTCCGGCGCGACCATCATGGGCGACGGTTCCGTGGTGCTCATCCTTGATCCGCACGAAATCTACATGATGTCCACCCCCGGCGGCCGCTCCAAGGGGTAGGCTTTTCCGGGGCGTGGCCCGGCCCGGCCAGGAGGGATGCTGTCCCTCCTGGCCTTTCCCGCCAACCGGCGTATCTCCCACCCGCTTTGCCCTTGTTGTGTCCCACCCTCCAGGGGGCCGGGGGGATGCTCCCCCCCGGCGGGGTTCGGGGCAGCGCCCCGATCTTTTGCCTCCCATCTCCCATCTCCCATCTCCCATCTTTCATCTTCCGCCGTCTGCCGCCCGTCGCTCTCATCCCCTTGACGAGCGGCCCGGCCCGCAGTAGATTTCACCCAACGATTTACCCCACCAAGGAAACCTTGCCATGACGACTGCCAACCGCGCCCAGCTAACCAGCTCTCTGCAGACGACTTGCGCGGTCGTAGTAGGCGTCGTTATCGCGGCGCCTTAGCGGGGAACCTTTCTTTTTTTGTGACAACCCAGCCCCCGCCGGCGCGCCGGTGGGGGCTTTTTTTGGGTCTGTCCACCGCGTGCCATGGGGCTTTACGGAGCCTTCAATGATACGGTTAACGGGTGCGCGCATCATTGCCCAGAGTCTTGTCCGCCACGGCATAACCGCTGTGGCCGGCATCCCTGGCGGGGCCAACCTGCCGCTTTTTGACGCCATTGCCGAGACGCCGGTGCGCATTGTTCTGGCCCGCCATGAACAGGGGGCCGGGTTTATCGCCCAGGGCATGGCCCGGGTGACCGGCCGGGCCCAGGCGTGTCTGGCCACCTCCGGTCCCGGCGTCATGAATCTGCTGACTGCCATAGCCGACGCCAAAGCTGATTCCGTGCCCCTGGTCTGTATTACAGGCCAGGTGCCTCGTGCCCTCCTGGGGACCGACGCCTTTCAGGAGGTGGACGTCTACGGCCTGACCATTCCCATCGCCAAACACAACATGCTGGTGCGCCGGGCAGCCGATCTGCCGCGCCTTATGGCCGAGGCCTTTGCCATAGCCGAGGCGGGGCGGCCGGGACCGGTGGTCATTGACGTGCCCCGGGACGTGCAGACCGAGGAAGCGGCCTTTGACGACTGGCCGACGGCCGACGGGCCGGCAGGTCCGGCGCTCCCCGGTCCGGCCGATCTGGCCTGGGCGGCTTCGCTTCTGGCCCGGTGTGAGCGGCCGCTCCTGTATTGCGGCGGCGGTGCGGCCCGGGCCGGGGAGCAGGTGGCGGCCCTGGCCGGGATGCTGGACGCGCCGGTGGTGACAACGCTCATGGGCCTTGGCCTGCTGCCGCCGGGCCACCCCAGGCATGCCGGCATGATCGGCATGCACGGCGCGCCGGCTGCCAACCATCTGCTGGCCCGCTGCGATATGCTGGTGGCCATCGGGGCGCGTTTTGACGACCGGGCCACCGGCGACGCCAAGCGGTTTTGTCCAGGGGCGTCGGTCATCCACATCGACATCGATCCGGCCGAACACCACAAGAACCGCCAGGCCCATGTGCCCCTGGCCGGTGATGCCGGGCGGATCCTGACCGCGCTCTTGCCGCTGGTTCCGGCCCGGCCGCGGCCGGAGTGGACCGCCATTCGAAAACGCCTGGCCCGGGAGCATCCCTTTGCCCTGCCCGGACTGGATGATCCGAAAAGCCCCTACGGGATGCTGGCGGCCGTGGCCGAAATGCTCGGCCCCCAAGCCGTCGTGGCCACCGACGTCGGCCAAAACCAGATGCGCGCCGCCCAGGCCTGGCCGTGCCATCTGCCGGGCAAGTTTCTCACCTCCGGCGGCCTTGGCACCATGGGCTTTGGCCTGCCGACGGCCATTGGCGCGGCCCTGGCCGATCCCGGCCGGCCGGTTGCCTGCGTCACCGGCGACGGCGGGCTTCTGATGAACGTGCAGGAGCTGGCCACGTTGGCCGAGCTTGGCCTGCCGGTCAAAATCCTGCTCATGGACAACGGCGTGCTGGGGCTGGTGCGCCAGCAGCAGGCGCTGTTTGTCGGCGGCCGCTACACCGCCTCGACCTTTGGCTGCCGGCCGGATTTCGTGGCCCTGGCCGCCTCCTTTGGCATTGCCGCCCTTGATCTCGAACCGTGCCGGGATGTCCGGTCGGTCCTGGCCGCCGCCCTGGCCGCGCCCGGGCCGGCGCTGGTGCGTCTGCCCGTCGACCCCGATGCCCATGTCTATCCCATGGTGCCGCCCGGCGCCGCCAACCATGAAATGATCCTGGAGAAACGCCATGCCCACGCCGAGTAACGATCACACACCCATTTCTGCTCCCCGGGCCGTGCTCGAACTGGCCACCCGCGATCCTCTGGCCGCCTTGCGCCATGTGGCGGCCTGTCTGGCCCGGCGTTCTCACGAACTGCTCGGTCTTTCCTGCGAACCCGGAGGGGCTGCGCCGGGAAGGCTCGTTGTGACCGTGGCCGACGACGGCCGTCTCGACCGGCTGGTCATGGAACTGCGTGGGCTGCCCGAGGTGTGCGGGGCGCGGCTGGCCGTGACGACAGGGGGCTGCGGGCTGCGGAGAGCGGGCACGGCTGCGGCCTGACGACGCTCTGGACGACCCTGACCGCCTGGGGTATGTGGCCTACGGCGGTTGCGGCCGTCTGGAGGTTGTATGGTGCACGCACGGCTTCTTGAGTCTTTTACGGCCGAGCGGACGCCGGGGCCAACGCTGGACCGGCAGGTCAGGCTTTTTGCGGAAAGTCCGGCTGTCGGCATCCTTGACCGGTTGCCCATGGGCGTAGCTGTTTTCAATACGTCGCGTCAGATTATCTATGCCAATGCCGCCTTTTGCACCTTGTCCGACACCGGGCGCGGCGTTGCCGACGTCATCGGGTTGCGGCTGGGTGATGCCTTGTCCTGTTTGGGGACGCAGTTCGAGGACGGGGTGTGCGGCTCGACGCAGTTGTGCCGTTCCTGCGGGGCGGCCAAGTCGTTGGCGGCGTCGCTTGCCGGGGCTGACGGCGCATCCGGCGATTGTTCCATCAGTCGTCAGGGTATCAAGCGCCTGGATAATCTGGATTTCCGGATCTGGATCTGGGCCTTGCGCCATGCCGGCGAGGCCTTTCATGTGGCCCTTATGTCCGACATCCGGGCGGA
This sequence comes from Desulfovibrio sp. TomC, assembly GCF_000801335.2. Taxonomy (NCBI): domain Bacteria; kingdom Pseudomonadati; phylum Thermodesulfobacteriota; class Desulfovibrionia; order Desulfovibrionales; family Desulfovibrionaceae; genus Desulfovibrio; species Desulfovibrio sp. TomC. Next base: position 166,965 of record NZ_JSEH01000010.1, on the reverse strand, counting down.
AAAGCGTCTCGATCTCATGGAGCGCATTTTCTACCATGACATCATGAACCTCGTTTCCGGGATGCAGGGCATCTGCGAACTCATGCGCGAGGAAGAGGAAGGGACACGAAACGCCGAACTCGATCTGCTGCTTTTCGCAGTGGAGCGCGTGACCGACCTCATCTTGTCCCAGCGCGACCTGAGCTTTGCCGAACGCGGCGACTACGAAGTGACGGTCAACAAGATGGGCACGCTGTCGCTTTTAACCGACATCACGTCGCTTATGCGCCGCGAATCGTCCTGCCGGGGCAAGACCCTGGTCATTTCGCCGGACAGCAGCGATGTTTTTTTCGCCTCGGATCGCAAGCTTCTGACCCGTATCCTGGTCAACATGCAGAAAAACGCCCTGGAAGCCACGGCAGCCGGCGGGACGGTGACCGTGGGATGCGGGCGGCAGGACGGGCAGGTGCGGTTTTGGGTGCACAATGCCGGGGTCGTGGCCGAAGAAGCGCGGCCGCAGATTTTTCGCCGGACCTTTTCCACCAAGGGCCGGGGCCGGGGGCTTGGCACCTACGGCACCAAGCTTTTCGCCGAGAGCTATCTGGGCGGCACGGTGGGCTTTACCTCGGAGGCAACGGACGGCACCGTGTTTTACGTGCTGCTCCCTGGCGGGGAGCCGGCAATCGGCTAAGCCGCCCTGGCGGGGAGGGGGATTTTTCGGACCGGCCGCGGCGTCTTTGGACGCGCGGCCGGTTTTTTTGCAGTCGGCTAGAAGCCGGGAATTTCGTTAAAAAGCGTCACGGACATGGGGGTCGCCAGCAGCCCGGGGGCGGCGGCCTTGAAGCCGTTTAAGTGCGGCGTGTCGAGGTGGGCGGCCAGCAGTTCCTTGGTCGCCCAGGCCTCGACCAGGACGAATTCGCCGGGACGCTGGGTGGATTCGTAGAGGTCGTAGGCGATGTAGCCGGGATCTTTCTGGGTCGGGGCGATAAGGCCGGTGATGGCGGTTTTCAGCGCGGCTTCCTGGCCGGGTTTGGCCACGAATTTGGCCACGACGTGCACGGTGTTTGCTGCCATGGAGTCCTCCTCTCAGATTGGTTCCAAGTATGCTTGGGGTTAGGCTCTTTTCCCCGGCTGGTCAACGGGCGGGGCCTAGAACAGGAAGTCTGTCGACAGGAAATTGGACTGGCGAAACTTCACGATGTTGGTCAACAACTCCTTGTTTTGGGCCGAGCCCTTGGCCGCAACCAGGGTGCGGATGGAAAAGGCCCGCAAGGCGTCGGACACCGAGAGCGTGCCTTCGGCCGAATCCTTGCGGCCGGTGAACGGAAAGGTGTCCGGGCCGCGCTGGCATTGGCAATTGATGTTGACCCGGCAGACCTGGTTGACCATGGGATCAATCAGCGCAGCCACGGCCTCGGGATCGGTCCCAAAGATGCTCACCTGCTGGCCGTAGGGCGAGGCCGCCACCGCTTTGGCCGCTGTCTCCACCTCGGCAAAGGAGGCCACCGGCACAACCGGGCCGAATTGTTCCTCTTCATGAAGCCGCATCCCCGGGGTCACTCCGGCCACCAGGGCCGGGTAGACCAGGGTGCGTTCGGTCGTGCCGCCAAGCGGATTGGCCACCTGGGCGCCCCGGGCCGTGGCCTCGGCCACCATGGCCGACAGGGCTTCTGGTTTTCCCGGCACGGGCAGGGGCGTTATGCGGACGTTTTCCTGCCAGGGCAGGCCCATGGGCAGGGCGGCGATGCGTTCGCTCATGCGGGCGAGAAATTCCTCCAGCCGGGATTCGTGGACGTAAAAGAGCTTGAGCGCCGTGCAGCGCTGGCCGTTAAAGGAGAGCGCCCCGGCCACGGCCTCGGCGGACGTCAGTTCCATGTCGGCGCAGGGCAGGACAATGCCCACGTTTTTGGCGTCCAGGCCAAGGACGCAACGCAGCCGGTGGGGGGCAGGGTGGTGGCGGCGCAGGGCGTCGGCGGCCTGGCTTGAGCCGATAAAGGCCAGGACGCTGATTGTGCCCGAGGCCAGGGCCGGGATGGCCACGCGCCGGCCGCCGAAAAGGATGTTTATGACGCCCGGGGGAAACGAGGCGGCAAAGGCTTCGAGTAGCGGGGCGTAGAGCAGTTTGCCGATGCGCGGGGTCTTGACGATGACCGGGTTGCCCATGATCAGGGCCGGAATAAGCGTGGTGAAGGTTTCGTTGAGCGGATAGTTGTAGGGTCCCATGCACAGGACAGGCCCCAGCGGGGCGCGGCGGATCTGGGCGTAAATGCCCGATTCGATGACAAACCGCGAAGAGGCCCGGTCGAGGTCTTTGAGCGCCTCCACCGTGGCCAGGATATATTCCACCGTGCGGTCGAACTCGGCCCGGCAGTCGGCCAGCGGTTTGCAGATTTCCCAGGCCATAAGGCCCACCACCGTGTCGCGTACGGCCGCCATGCGCCGGGCAAAGGCTTCGACATGGGCGATGCGTCGGGCCACGCTCATGGTGGGCCACGCACCCCGGCCATCGTTCCAGGCCGCGCTGACGGCCTCCACGGCGGCCAGGGATTCGGACTCGGTCAGATCGGGACAAAATCCCAGCATCGCCGGTGCGTTGCCAACGTAGATCGGAGAGGTCACGGTCTGCATGGGACCGGACCAGGAGAGCAGTTCGCCGCCGATCAAATAGCGGCGTTCTTCAAACGGGGACAGGGCGCAGGCGGCGGGTACGTCTCCGGCGTCCGGGGAAAAGCCCTGCGGCAGGCTGGGTTGCGACATGAAACCTCCCTGCTCCGGCGCATTTCGCGTCCGGATGCGGTATGTCGGAAATGACATAGTGAACGTCCTGGCCGGCATGTCAAGTCTGTAACCAGACCCCGTCTGTGTGCGAAAGTATTGACCGCTTTGGCGTTCCCTCGTATTTTCAATGCGAACACATGCTTGACGCAAGGCGGCCAGATGACCAGCAGCGGTCGTGAAGACGAAACCCGGATGCGGCTTCTGGACGCTGCCGGCGAGATTTTTTCCGGCAAGGGATTTCACGCCGCCACCGTTCGTGAGATAACGAAGGTCGCCAAGGCCAACGTCGCCGCCATCCATTACCATTTTGGCAGCAAGGACCGGCTCTATCAGGCCGTTCTGGAACATGCCCACAACGAGGCGTTGCGCCGCTATCCCCCGGACATGGGGCTGGCCGGCAACGCCACAGCCGAGGTGCGCCTTTTCGCCTATGTGCGCGCCCTGCTCCTGCGGCTGGCCGACAAGGGCCGCCATGCCTGGTTTTTCCGGTTGATGGCCCGGGAGATGGCCGATCCCACGCCCCAACTGGCGGCGGTGGTCGAACGCAGTCTCGCCCCGGCCAATGCCGTGCTGCGGGCCATCGTGGCCGAGTTGCTCGGCCCCGGAGCCGACCCCCTGGCCATTGCCCGCTGCGCCCAGAGCGTGGTTGGACAGTGCCGCCATTTCTCCATCGACCGGCCGGTGCTGACGCGTCTGCATCCCGGCAATGACCCGGGGCAGGGCGGCATCGACGCCGTGGCTCGGCATATTACCCGTTTTTCCCTGGCTGCTTTGCACAACTACCAAGTCTGTGACTTTACCCCGCCCCACCTGGAACCCCACGTAGGAGATCTGTTTTGAGTCGCAATCCTCTCCTTCGCGCCGCTCTCGCGGCGCTTCTTTTTTGTCTGTGCTCGTGCAGCGGTGGAGAACAAAAAAACGCCCGCGATACCCGGCCCGCCCCGGTGATGGCCGTCCCGGCCCGGGCGGCCAACGTGCCGGTGGTCATTAAGGCCGTTGGCAATGTGGAACCCATGGCCACGGTGGCCGTCAAACCGCAGGTCGGCGGAGCCATCGTGGCCCAGCTTGTCCATGACGGCGCCCAGGTGGCCAAGGGCGACGTGCTCTTTCGCATTGATCCCCGGCCCTTTGAACTGGCCATCCGGGAGTCCCAGGCCAAGCTCGAACGCGACAAGGCGCTGCTGATCAAGGCCGATGAAGACCTCAAACGCTATGTCACCCTCAAGGCCAAGGACGTGGTGGCCCAGGAGCAGTACGACCAGACCTATGCCGCGGCCAAGACCCTGGACGGCACCATCAAACTCAATCAGGCCAGTCTGGACCGCTCCAAGCTCGATCTCGAATACGCCGAGGTCCGCGCCCCCATTGCCGGCCGGGTCGGCACCGTGATGCTCACCACCGGCAACGTGGTCAAGGCCAACGAGGCGGTGGCCTGCGTCATCAATCAGATCAGCCCGATCTTTATTTCCTTTTCCATCCCCGAGCGCTATCTGTCGGCGGTCATGGCCCGGCAGAAAAAAGGCCCTCTGGAGATTACCGCCTCGGCCCCGGGCGAGCTTGAGACCCAACCGGTCCGAGCCTCCATTGCCTCGGTGGACAACGCCGTGGACACCAAAACCGGCACCATCCGCTTGAAAGCCCTGGCCCAAAACGCCGACCATCGCCTGTGGCCCGGCCAGTTCGTGCGGGTGGGCCTGACCATTGCGGAACTGGACAACGCCGTGGTCATTCCCACCCAGGCGTTGCTCGACGGCGTCACCGGACCCTATGTCTATGTCATCGGGACCGACGGCAAGGCCGAAGCGAGGCGCGTCACTCCCGGGCCGATCGTCGATGCCGACACGGTCGTGGAAAAGGGGCTGGCTGCCGGCGAAATGGTGGTCACCGACGGGCAGGTGCGTCTGGCCCCGGGAGCCAAGGCCGAAATCAAGGGAGCGGCCGGGGCCGACGCCAAACCGACCGACGCCCAAAAAGCCGACGCCCCAAAGGCCGACGCCCAAAAAGCCGATGCCAAGCCGGCCGGCGAAGGGGCCAAACAGTGAACCCGGCCTCGATCTTCATCACCCGGCCGGTCATGACCACCCTGGTCATGTCCGCCATCCTCATCTTCGGCGTCATGGCCTACAACCGGCTGCCGGTGTCCGATCTGCCCAACGTTGATTTCCCCACCATCGAGGTGCGCGTCTCCCTGCCCGGGGCCAGCCCCGAGACCATGGCCGCAGCCGTGGCCAACCCGCTGGAAAAGCAGTTTTCCACCATCGCGGGCCTGGATTCCATGACCTCGATCAACACCCTCGGTTCGACCCGCATCACCATGCAGTTTGCCCTGGACCGCAACATCGACGCCGCCTCCCTGGATGTGCAGTCGGCCATGACCACGGCCGGCAAGGACCTGCCCGACGATCTGCCCTCGCCGCCGTCGTTTCGCAAGGTCAACCCGGCCGATTCGCCGATCCTGTATCTGGCCATTTCCTCGGCCGTCATGCGCGCCTCCGACGTCAACGAGTTCGCGGAGAACATGATGGCCCAGCGCATATCCATGGTGCCGGGCGTGGCCCAGGTGTCGGTGTACGGCTCGAAGAAATACGCCGTGCGCATTCAGCTCGACCCCGAGGCCATGGCCGCCAAGGGGATTGGCGTGGACGAGGCCTCCGAGGCCGTCAAGCGCGGCAACGTCAACCTGCCCGTCGGCACGGTGTCCGGCCCGGCCCGGGAATATACCGTGCGTTCCAGCGGCAAGCTCATGGACGCCGCCAGCTATCGCCCGCTGATCGTGGCCTGGAAAAACGGTTCGCCGGTGCGGCTGGGGGAAATCGCCAACGTCGCCGACTCCGTGGAGGAAACGCGGCGGCTCAACTGGTTTTCCGGCACCCCGGGCATGGTGTTGGCCGTGCAGCGCCAGCCCGGCACCAACACCGTGGAAGTGGTGGACGCGGTCAAAAAGCTTTTGCCCCACTTCCAGGCCCAGTTGCCGGCCTCGGTGTCGCTGCGCGTCCTGTACGACCGCTCGACCTCGATCCGGGAATCCGTGGCCGACGTGAAGTTCACCCTGGTGCTCACGGTCTGCCTCGTGGTCATGGTCATCTTCCTGTTTCTGCGCAACATCCCGGCCACCGTCATCCCCAGCCTGGCCCTGCCCATGTCCGTTGTCGGCACCTTTGCCGTCATGTACCAGCTGGGTTTTAGTCTCGATAACATCTCGCTTATGGCCCTGACTCTGTCCGTGGGCTTTGTGGTGGACGACGCCATTGTCATGCTCGAAAACATCGTGCGCCACATGGAAATGGGCAAAACGCCCTTAGCCGCCGCCATGGAAGGCTCCCGGGAGATCAGCTTCACCATTGTCTCCATGACCATCTCCCTGGCTGCCGTCTTTTTGCCGGTCTTTTTCATGGGCGGCGTGGTGGGGCGGCTCTTTCACGAATTCGCCGTCACCATCATGGTGTCGATTCTCATCTCCGGATTCGTGTCCATTTCGCTGACCCCCATGTTGTGCAATCTGGTGCTGCGGCCCCATGTCAACGAGGGCCACGGCCGGGTCTACAACGCCATCGAAGGGGCCTTTAACGGGCTGCGCGACGCCTACGACGTCTCCCTGCGCTTTGTGTTGCGCCATCATGCCGCCACCATGCTCTTTTCCCTGGCGCTGCTCGGCGTCACGGTGTGGCTCTTTGGAGCCATTCCCAAGGGCTTTTTGCCCAGCGAGGACACCGGCCAGTTAGCGGTGACCACCGAGGCCGAGGAAGGCGTGGCCTTTGACGTCATGACCGAGCGCCAGCAGCGCCTCAATGCCATCTTGCAAAAAGACCCGGACATTGGCGAATTCATGTCCGTGATCGGTCCGGGCGGTCCCAACAATACCACCAACAACGGCAGGCTGATGCTGTCGCTCAAGCCCCTGCACGAACGCAAGGCCAGCGCTGATGAGGTCATGCAGCGGCTTCGCCGCGAGTTCGCCGAGGTGCCGGGCTTGCGTTCCTATCTGCAAAACCCCCCGCCCATCCGTATTGGCGGCCGGGCCTCCAAGGGCCAGTACCAGTTCACCTTGCAGGCCACCAACACCGACGAGCTTTTCGCCGCCGCCTCGGCTTTCGAAATCAAACTGCGCGGTCTCGACGGCATCCAGGACGTCTCCAGCGATCTGCAGATCAAAAACCCCGAGCTTCGCATCGACATCGACCGCGACAAGGCGTCGGCCCTGGGCATCAGCGCCTACCAGATCGAAAACGCCCTGGCCACGTCCTACGGCAACCGCCAGATCTCGACCATTTACGCCCCCAACGACACCTATCAGGTCATCATGGAGCTGGCCTCGGCCTATCAGGCCAACCCCGAAGCCCTGTCCATGCTCTATGTGCGCTCAAGCGACGGCCAGCTCGTGCCCCTGGATACCCTGATCGCCCGCACGGTTGCGGTGGGGCCGCTGTCCATCAACCATTCCGGCCAGACCCCGTCGGTGACCATCTCCTTTAACCTGCGCCCAGGGGCGTCGCTGGGCTCGGTGGTGGACGCCATCGAAAGCACGGCCCGGCGCGAACTGCCGGCCTCGGTCTTCACGAGCTTCCAGGGCGAGGCCCAGGCCTTCCAGAGTTCGCTGACCGGCCTGTCCGTTCTGTTGGGCATGGCCGTGCTCGTCATCTACATCGTCCTTGGCATCCTCTATGAGAGCTTCATCCATCCCCTGACCATCCTTTCCGGCCTGCCCTCGGCCGGGGTCGGGGCCTTGGCCACGCTCATGCTCTTTGGCATGGACCTCAATATCTACGGCTTTGTCGGCATCATCATGCTTATTGGCATTGTTAAGAAAAACGCCATCATGATGATCGACTTTGCCCTGGAGAGCCAGCGCGGCCAGCATATCCCGGCCCGGGAGGCCATCTATCAGGGAGCGCTGGTGCGCTTTCGCCCCATCATGATGACCACCATGGCGGCGCTGATGGGGACGTTGCCCATTGCCCTGGGGTTTGGGGCCGGGGCGGCGGCGCGGCGGCCGCTCGGACTTTGCGTGGTGGGGGGGCTGGTCGTGTCCCAGCTTTTGACCCTCTATTTCACGCCGGTCTATTACATCTATCTCGATGCCTTGCAGGAGTGGCTGAAAAAACGCTTGGGCGGCTCCAAACCCAGTTCGGCTGTCGTCCCCGGCCCAGCTTCGTAGCGTCCCGGTCTGTCGCGTTTGGACAATCCTCCCGCGCTGATTGCGTGTTATGCGGGCGTCATGAAGTCCACGCGGGAGAGTCGATTCTCTCCGGCACAGGGGGCGTTTGCGCCTTCGAAACGGCCCAAGTCCTTTCACTTGCTTTTCCCTTTGCCGGCGGCCGGGAGCGTATCCCCCCAGGCCGCCGGGGCATTCCCAGTCGTCCTGTGGGCGGCCGGGCCGGCGCAGCAGATCCCGGAAGCCCCGGGCAGCGTGCTGGTTGACCGACGAATGGTGCGTTTCTGAGCCAACGGTCGGGTTGACGGAGACGTGGCCATTTTGGTCGATTGACGCGCAACAGGGGCGGCTTGGCCGCTGTGGCCTGCATGCAGTGGGAATTTTGGGTTCTGGTTGGCCTGCTCGTTGGAGCAGGCCTTGGTGTTGGCATGGCCTTGCGGCGGCGAAACCGGGCGTCCGTTTCGGAGACTGCCAGCGAAGCAGGGGCAGGCTTGGCCCGGGCGACGGGGGCGGGCCGACGGGTTTCGGCCGGTCCGCCCCGGACACTGCGCACTGGAGAGGGCGAGGCGGTGCTTGAGCGCCTGGGCCTTGGGCTGGCCCGGCTCTACGACGAACCGGACGCCGCGGCCGGGCGGGAACACCGGTTCTTTGCCGCCAGCGGCAGGAGCCTGCCGCCGGGCATCGCCGCCGCAGTCCGGCAGGTGAGCCAGGATGCCGCCAGCGGGTCGCTCCTGCCCCGCTTAAGCAATCCCCGGACCAGTCTGGGGGCCGTGGTCGATCTCGTGGCCGCCAACCCGGTCCTGGCCGGCAATGTCTTGAAAATCGCCAACAGTCCGCTCTATGGCCTGCGCGCCGAGATTGCCGCCGTGGAGCAGGCCGTCGCCGTGGTTGGCCTGGGCAACGTGCGCGCCCTGGTCTTTGCCGAACTGCTGGAGCGGGCCGAAGTCCCGGGCGGCCCGACGCGACCGGCCCGGGGGGCCATGTGGGCGCATATGGCCAAGACGGCCGTCCTGGCCCGGCGCATTGCCCCGGCCTTTGCCGGACTCGACGCCGGCGTGGCCTACACCGCCGGGCTCCTGCACGACGTCGGCAAGCTGACCCTGCCGGCCGCCGGACAATCTGCCGCTCCCTGGCGTCCGCCGGCCGAGCTGGCGGCGTACGGCGTTCACCACGGTCTGGCCGGGTATGCCGTGTGCGGCGGTTTTGACCTGCCGGGAAACCTGTCCCAGGCCGTGTGCCTGCACCATGCCCCGTCCTGGGTGGAAATTGAGGACCTGGAGGCCGGGCTGGCCGATATCCGGCTGGCGCTGGCCGTCGGCATGGCCGACACGCTGGCCCTGTCCCTGGATGGCTGCGATCCGGGGCGCCTGCTGCCGCTGTGCCATTCCTACCGGTTTTTAATCAACGAACCGATCCTGGCCGAGGCGCTGGCCGATCCGGCTTTGGCTGTCGAACTGTCCCGGGCGACGGCCCTGGTGCGGGTGTCCCGGAGTTGACGCCGGGCTGCTTCGCCAGACAAAAAAACGCGCAACCAGCCGGCTGGTTGCGCGTTGCCTGGAAGCGTTCGGCCGCGTTGTGGGTTCGGTTCCTTGGCGTTACGGGATGGTCACGGCAGGATGCTGCCGGCCAGCCCCGGGACGACAAGCCCGGTCAGGCCGGCGCACAGGCCGGTCAGGGCCAGGAGCGAGCCAAGAAAACCGGCGACGAGCAGGATCTTATGGCGCAGGGCGTTTTCCTGGGGCATGATAAATCCCAGGCAGACCAGGGTGAGCAGCACGCCGGTGCCGTACAGGCCCAGGGAGACGGCCAGCCTGGTCGTCAGTTCGCCGGCCAGGGGCATGAGGGCAAGACCGAGCCAGCCTACGGCGACCAGGGCCAGGGCATGGCCGACGAAGCCGATCCGGGCCGACAGGCGCAGGGTGAAATTATAGTAGTCGCGGCCAAAATCGTCCTTGTCGCGCCGCCACACCAGCCACGCGCCGGTAAACGTCCCGGCCAGACCGAGGGACAAGGCCAAGCCCAGGGCGAACAGACGCCAGACCAGTGAATTGCCCGGCGGCAGCAGGAAGGCCGGACCCGTTGCCGGGGGAAGCAGGAGCGCCAAGGGACGGGCGGCGGCCAGCCCGACGTACAGGGCGGCCCACAGGAGCAGCGTGGTGGTCAGGCCAATGGCTCCGTGCAGGGTTTTTTGGGCCTTGAGCCGCTGCCACGAGCCGCGATAGGTCAGAAAGGCAAGGGCTCCGGCCAGCACCGTCCCGGCCACGGCGGCCAGGGGAAAGGGCAGGCCGAGATAGTAGGGGGCTTTGGCCGGGGCCAGGAGCCACAGCGCCGCCAAAGAGACTATAAGGACGATAAAGACCCACAAGCCGCCAAGCAGGGCGAAGGTGGCGGTCTGTTGGCCAAACTTGTCGGTGAAGATTTTCAGCCGCTTGACCTTGCTGAGGCCCACAAGCGACGTGATAAGCGGAATGCCTGCGCCGGCCAGAGCCAGACCCAGGTGTATGGCAAAAAGGAGCATGGCCGCCCAGAAGACGGCAGCGCGGACAGCCTCGGGCATGGGGAGCGTTCTCCTTTCGGCCTGTAGGTTCGGTGCGGGTGGCGCGGCCGGTCCGGCTTGATGCGGAACCGGCTTTGCAGACGGCTTTTGCCCTAATTTTGCGAGAGATGCAACAAAGCCGGGCGGCTGTGTCGGCATTGACCAAGAATCGGCTTGCGAAAAGCGGCCCTGTGACGTAGTTGCTGGTGGAACGTGAAAGGATGTAAAGCGTTAGGATTGATGCGTCCATGAAGCGTACGACACTGCTTATGGGGCTGGTTGCCCTGTGCCTGACCGGCCTGCTTGGTGCTTGCGGGCCGGGCAATACGCTTGCTGTGGGCAAGGGCAGCGAGGATTTTCGCCTCAAGGCCATTGAAGCCAATCTGCAAAAAGCCCAGGACGATCTCAAGGCCCTCTCCGGGCAGCAGCAGCAAAACGACGCCAAACTGGCCGATATCCATAAACAACTGGGTGCAATCCGCACGGTTCTCGAAGGCCAGGGCGTCAAACTGCCGGCCCCCGGGGCCAGGGGCAGTGCGCTTGGCGTCGGCTTTGCCCATCCCGGCGAGGCGGTCGCGCCGGAGCCGGCAACTGCCGCTGCCGCCGCTGCCGAGCCGTCCCCGGCTGTCCCGGGCGCGCCGGGTCCGGGCGTCCCTGGCGCACCCGGCGGCCATAGCCCGGCCATGGGAGCTCCGGCTGGTCAGCCAAACGGCCTGCCGCCCCGGCCGGCGCCCGCTGCGGCCACACGCTCCACGCCTCCTCCCTCGGCTGCCGAGATGCGCGGCCGGCATGGCGGCCGGGTCGGTCCGCCCGAGACGCCGGCCACCCCGGAAGCGGCCATAGCTGCGGATCGCGTCGAGGCCGGGCCGGGACCAAGGCCGGCTACCGCCCCGGTTGCGACGGCTCAAGCGCCTGCGGCTGCTCAAGCGACGCCACCGTCCCCGACTGTTCCGACTGCCGCTCCTGCCGCGGCCGCGCCGTCGCCGGTTGCGGCCGAGACGCCGCCAGGGCCAAAGGCCGAGGAACCGGCCGCGACGCCGGGCTCCAAGGGGTCCGGCCCCGCCCCAGGCTATGCTGATACAGCCACCCCGGCCCAGAAAGCCGAGTATAACAGAGCCTTGCAACTGGCTATCAACGGCCGCGCAGCCGAGGCCAAGGCCGCCTTTGACCAGTTTCTGGCCGCCAATCCCGCCAGCCCCCTCACGCCCAATGCCCTGTATTGGGTTGGCGAAGGGGCCTTTGCCCGGGGTGATTACCAGACCGCCATCGCGGATTTCGACAAGGTGGCCAAGGGCTGGCCCGGCCATCACAAGGCCGCGGATTCGCTCTATAAGATGGCCATGGCCCAGGAAAAGGCCGGGGATGTGCCGGCGGCCCGGGCCAGCCTGGAACGCTATCTCAAAGACTATCCCAATGCCGAACTCGCCGGCGTGGCCCGCCAGAAGCTCCAGGCCCTGCCCAAATGACCGACCCGGTTGTGCCGAGCGCCCCCCCGGAGGCCTGGACCGCCGACGCAGGGTTCGTGGCCGAATGCCTGGCCTGCCTGCGCCTGCGCCATCAGGCCGGCGTCGGGCCGCGCACCATCAAACGCATTTTCGACCGCTACCCCAGTGCGGTCGCCGCCCTGGCCGAGGCTCGTTCGTTTGGTCCGCAAGGGCTGTGCGACGATGCCGCCGCCGGTTCCCTGGCCCGGGGCCTGACCACCCCGGCGGCCGAGGCCGAATTGTCGGCCGCTGCGGCCAAGGGGCTGACCCCGCTGCCGTATTTTCATGCCGCCTATCCCTCGCGGCTGCGTGAGCTGCCTGATCCGCCGGCTGTCCTTTACGTCATCGGCGACGCGTGTCTTTTGGCCGGCCCCTGCGTGGCCATGGTCGGGGCGCGCCAGTGTTCGCGCTACGGCTTCGGCGCAGCCTACGATTTCGCCGTGGGCCTGTCTGCGGCCGGCATCACCGTGGTCTCCGGGTTGGCCTACGGCATCGACCGGCAGGCCCATCTCGGCGGCTTGGCCGGGCCGGGCCGGTCGGTGGCGGTTCTCGGCACCGGCCTCGATCTGGTCTACCCCGACGCCAATCTCGACGTGTGGCGGGAGCTGGCCGCCGGCGGGGCCATTATCAGCGAATTCGCCCCGGGCACCCCGCCCCGGGCCGCCAATTTTCCGGTCAGAAACCGCATCATCGCCGGCCTGTCCCTGGGCGTCATGGTGGTGGAGGCGGCCGACCGTTCCGGCAGCCTCATCACCGCCCGTCTGGCCCTGGAACAGGGGCGCGAGGTCTTTGCCCTGCCCGGGCCGGTCAACCTGCCGACCTTTTCCGGCTGCCACGCCCTGCTTTCCCAGGGGGCGCGGCTGGTGCAGTCGGCCGGGGACATCGTGTCCGGTCTGGCCCGGGAGCTGGCGCCCTATGTGGACGCCCCCCGTCCCGTGCCGCCGGGACGCCCGGCCAGGACGCCGGCCCCGGCCTCAGTCGCGGCTCCAGCCCCTCGGCCGGCTCCCAGAAGGGCTTCCCCGGCTGGGGCCAAAGCGGCTCCCCAGGCCGGACCGGCCGGACTTTTGGCCCCCAGGCCTGCCTCCCGGCCGGCTCCGGGCCTGCCCGAGGGGCTTGGGTCGGTGGAGGCCGGCGTCCTGACGCTCTTGGCCGACGGGGCCAAGCACCACATCGACGCCATGGGCACGGTCTTGTCCGTGGCCGCCAAGGATTTGAGCAGTGCGCTCGTCCTGCTGGAACTCAAGGGTCTTGTGCGGAAATGGCCGGGCATGTACTACACCGGTGAAGCGCAAGGATAACCCGGACCATGCAAAAGATTCCCCTGACCCTGGCCAAGCCGGGCATGACCCTGGCCAAACCCGTGACCCGGCCTGACGGCATTGCCGTGGCCGGAGCCGGTTCCGAATTGTCCCAGGGCATTTTGGATCGGTTCGATTCCATGGGCATCACCCATGTGGTGGTGGAAGGGGAGCCGGTCAAGCTCGACGGGCAACCGGGCACCACGTCCTATGACAAACGCCTGGAACGTCTGGACTACCTTTTTCGACGATTTCCTGACGACAAGTGGATGGGCCAGATCAAGCGTCTGGTGGACCATTATTTCCGCATGAAGGCTGCGGCCAGCGCCGCCCTGGCCGAGGCCGCCCGGGCCGCCCGGGCCGCCAGCCAGTCCGAAGCCGCTCCGGAAGTCGACAACACTCCCAAGCCCAAGGACGCCTGACATGGCCGAGGATCTGCGTACCGAGCGCAAGGACCGCATCCTGGCCGTCCGCGACCTGCCCACCCTGCCCAAGGTGCTTGAAGAGGTGTCCAAACTCGTCGAACGTCCGGACTCCACCACCGAGCAGGTGGCCAAACTTATCAGCATGGACCAGGTGCTTTCGGCCAAGGTCCTTAAAATGGTCAACTCTCCGGTTTACGGCTTTCCCGGGCGCATCAGTTCCATCGGCCACGCCCTGGTCCTGTTGGGCTTTAATGTCCTGCGCTCGATTATTGTCTCCACCTCGGTGTTCGAGGTCATGACCGAGAACATGGTGGGGCTTTGGGAACACAGCCTGGGCTGCGCCATGACCTGCGGTTCCCTGGCCCGGATGCTCAACCTCAAGGACGCCGAGGAATATTCCGTGGCCGGGCTGCTCCATGATCTGGGCAAGGTGGTGGCCACGGTGCAGCTGCCCGACCTCAAGCCCGAGATCGAGCGGGTGGTGGCCGAACGCGACGTCTCCTATCTCGAAGCCGAGCGGGCGGTCCTGGGCTTTGGCCACGACCGCATCAACGCCTGGCTGGCCGACCACTGGAAGCTGCCGCCCAATATCAAGGAAGGCCTGTCGTATCACCACAAGCCGCATCTGGCCCAGCTCTACCCCGAGATGGCCTGCGTGGTGCACATCGGCGATTTCATGGCCCGGGTGTTCGAGTATGGTTTTTCCGGCGACGTGGGCGTCAACTATCTCCAGCCCGAGGCGCTGAAGATTCTCAAAATCCGCCCGGCCGCATTTGAAAAGCTCCTTGACGAATTAAGCGACCAGTTCGTGGAGCTGGCTGATCTGCGCTTTACCTGATCCGCCATGCCCACCGCCCCCCTTTGTGCCTTTACCCGCACCCAGAAGATCCTGGTATTGAGTCCCGATCCGGATCTGGCCGCCTTGTTTGCCGCCGCTTTTTCGCCCGTCGAGGCCGAAGTGTCCGTGCTGGCCCGGGGCAAGGGAGCCATTGAGGCGCTTTTCATTGACCCGCCGGACATGCTGGTGGTGGACCAGAAGCTGGCCGACATCCCGGGGCTTGATCTGGTGGCCATGGTCAAAAGCGAAAACGTCTATCGCCAGTTGCCGGTGGCCCTGGTCATGGACGAGGCCCAGCTTGGCACGGACATCGACTGGTGCGCCGCCGAGGTGGATGAACTGCTGACGCGCCCCATGACCGCCCCCATGCTCAGGGCGCGCATCACGTTGTCCCTGGCCCGGGCCACCCGGTCCCTGGACGCCAATCCGCTGACCAAACTGCCGGGCAACACCTCCATTATCGGCCGTATTCAGGATCTTATCGACCGCCGGGAAGACTTTGCCCTGGCCTATGCCGATCTGGATTATTTCAAGTCGTTTAACGACAAGTACGGCTTTTCCCGGGGGGATGAGGTGCTCATGATGACGGCCCGCATCATCGTCAACACCGTGCGCGCCGTGGGCGGTCCCAAGGCCTTTGTGGGCCATGTGGGCGGCGATGATTTTGTCTTTATCATGGCCATTGACCGGGTGGAGGAAGCCTGCCGGGCGGTGGTGTCGAGTTTTGACGGCATTGTGCCCCATTTCTACGACGCCGACGACCGGGGCCGGGGCTTTATCCAGTCCGTGGACCGGGAAGGCAACCGCCGGGCGTTTCCGCTGATGGCCATTTCCATTGCCGTGGTCTTCAACCGCGACGGACGCCTCAAGCACTTTGGCGAGGCCTCCCAGACGGCCATGACGCTCAAGAAAAAGGCCAAGGAAAACCCCAAGAGTTGTTATGTCCTCGACCAAAGGCAAGGCTGACCAGCCAGATGCGGCCCCGGCCGCCTTGCCGGAGACCGTGGCCGAATTCCTGACCTACCTCTCGGCCCAGAAGGGCTACAGCCAGGCCACCCTGGACGGCTATGCCGCCGATCTGGCCCAGTTCGAACACTGGCTGGCCGGCCGCAGCCTGACCCTGGCCGCCCCCCAGGCCCTGACGCGTGACCATGTCCGGGGGTTTCTGGCCGAATTGCACCGCGGGCGCAGCGCCAAGTCGTCCATGGGCCGCAAACTCTCGACGCTTCGCGGTTTTTTCAAGCGCCAGCTGCAAAGAAAACGGCTTGTCATTGACCCCATGGCCGGGGTCAAGAATCCCAAGGCCGAACGACGCGGCCCCCGGGCGCTCAATGCCGACGAAGCCGTGGCCCTGGTGTCGCCGGCCGCCGGCACGGATGCAGCCGACGGCTCTGTCGAGGCCTGCCGGGATCTGGCCCTGGCCGAGCTGCTCTACGGTTCCGGGCTGCGGGTGAGCGAGGCCCTGGGCCTTGATCTCGACGACGTGGACGTGTCCCAGGGCATTGTGCGGGTGCTGGGCAAGGGCAGCAAGGAGCGGATTGCACCGCTAAGCGACGCCTCCCGGGCCCGTCTCAAAGAATACCAGCGCCGACGGGGCGAACTGGCTCCGGAGCTGACCGAAAAGGCGCTCTTTCTCGGCGCCCGGGGGGGGCGGCTCAACCGCCGGCAGGCAGGGCGCATCATCGACGCCCTGGCCAAAGAGGCCGGGTTGGCCCGGCACACCCATCCCCACATGCTGCGCCACAGTTTCGCCACCCATATGCTGGAATCCGGGGCCGATCTGCGCAGCGTCCAGGAATTGCTCGGCCATGCCCATCTGACCACCACCACCCGCTACACCCATCTCGATCTGGCCCGTATCATGCGTGTTTACGACAAGGCCCATCCCCGTTCCGACGAATCCGATTCCTCATAAAGCCACTGCGTATCCGGCAGTGCGGCAACGGACGACTGGTGCTTTTTTACCCAGGCGCTGTTCTGTTCTTCCCAATTGCAGTGTTTGTGCCTGCTCTGGATCGATTTTGTATTGCCTGTCCTGCCTAATACGGCTAGATGGAAGATGCATCAAAAAGTGTTGGCCGTTTGGAAGGCAAAGCAACCGGAGGAAGGACATGGACGTGTCCAGACAGGTGCTTGTGGATACGGCGCTACGGCGTTTTGACGCGGTCGGCTGCGACGGCGTCGGGACAGGGGATCTCGTGCGCCGGCTTGGAGTCTCCCCCGGCTCGGTATACCGCCATTTCAAGAATCGCGACGAGTTGTTGGCTGCCGTGCTGGCCCGGGTGCAGGCTGAACTCTTTGCCCACATTGAGGCCAGTTGCCCGGTTGTGCCCGGCGAACGGGGTCTGTCCATGATCCTGCGTCTGGCCGAGGCCTACAGCCGGTTTCTGGAGTCGCGTCCGCCGGCCTATAGCGATATCTTCAGTCCGCCGGCCAGGGCGGGGTCGCTGGCCCGCGGGGAAGCCGGCCGGGAGCTTGGCCGGTTGGCGGCCCGGGTGGCCAAACAGTTCGAAGTGCTGTTGCTCCTGGGACGCCTCGATGGTTCGGTGCGCCCCGAGGCCGACGGGGACACGGCCCGGCGCATTGTGTGCGTGCTGGTCGGGACGGTGCGCCTGCGCCTGACCCATGTCCGGGCCAGAACCAGGAATCTGCGGGCCATGCTGAATGCCCTGGCCGGAGCGCGGGCGGTCACGAAAGCGGCCTGAAGCCGGCTCCTCCGAATGTATTTCGGCCCGGCCTCCTTGCCTTGAGCCTTCATTTCCTTTACGATTTGAGGAAATCGATATGGCGTATGGGTGTCCGGTACTCGTACCAATGGAGGCTGTCATGGTGTTCCGTTTTCTGGCGTCCTGTCTGTTGGCGACACTTCTTTTTGCCGCCGTCGCATCAGCCGGTGAATTCGATTGTGCCAAGCCGCAGTACGGCAAGCCGCTGGCAACAATGAACGACAGCGGCTATTTTGTGAAGTTCAAGGAAGATCACGGCGTCGCCTATTACAATTTCACCGGTCCGTGCAAGCTTGGCGTCCACGAACGTCTGGCCCCCACAATCGTGTATGGCGTCGTAAACGGGAATCTGTATAGCCGGGTCATGCGGACCGAGCATGACGACATCGAGATCATAAAACAGGTGACGAGCAAGCTGGCCGGCACGCCCAAGACTACGGACGAAGGCGAATGGACGGTCATGCGTTGGAATTTTCCCGAGAAGCAGATCAAGATGAAGCTCAAATACAACACCGCCACCAAGGCCACCAAGTCAGCGCTGTATTTCGAACCCCTGCGTCCGGGCAAGGGCGACGGCGACGGGCAGGAAAACACTCTGGACGACTAGCTGCGTCTGTGCGGCCGTTTTTTTGGGGCAGTCCGCCGTCCGGGTATCCGGGCGGCGGTTTTTTTTGTGGCCATGGCGGCTGCTGCGGGATCAGGCCTGACAGGCGGTCTTATATTCGCAGTACGGGCAGCGACGCTCGTCGGGGCGCGGGACAAAGCGGCTGGCGGCGCGCAGGCTGCGGATGAGATAGGCCAGGAGCCGGGGCGTGTTGCGTACGATGGCCTCGGTTCTGGCCTCCGGGTCCAGGCGCGGACCAAACAGGGGCCGCTCCTGGCCCCGGTCGCGCAGTTCCACAAAGGCGGCGTCGGCCGGGACTTCGCCCCGGCTGGTCGCATAGAGCCAGCAGTACAGCGGCAATTGCACGCTCCCCAGGCGTCTGGACAGGGTTTCCAAAAGACTGTCGTCGACCACCAGTCCGGTGCTTTGGGCCACCCGATCCCACAAGGCCTCATCGGTCCAGACCGCATTTTTCGGCGCGGACAGCCCGCCGGTCTTGTAATCCAAAATGATGACGCCGTCCGGACGCTGGTCGATGCGATCGGCCCGACCGGCCAGCGGGTAGCTGCGGGCGTCCACGTCCAGGCTGGCCACGAGTTCCGTTTCCAGGGCCAGGGGCGTGGTGCGCGGGGTGGCCGCTGCCGCTTCGGCCAGCCGCGCCCGGCCTGTGCGCAGAAGCAGGAGCTGGCCGTCCGGGGGCAGGGCGGCATAGGCCGGACTGGCCCGCATGTGGCGCTCGTAGCAGTCGGCCAGTTCGACCGGGTCGAGGTCGGCGCCGTCGATGTCGCGGCCGAGAAAGGGCGTGAAATACTCCCGCAGCACGGCATGGACCACCTCGCCGACCGCCGCCCGGTTGCCGTCTTCGGCCACTTCGTCCAGCGCGGCCAGGGGCGAGAGGTAGCGGTAGAAAAAACGCAGCGGACAGGCGAGGTAGGTATCGAAAAAGGTGGCCGAGAGGCGTTTGTCGGCCAGATAGGCGGCCAGCCGTGCGGCCACCTCGGCCGTAACCGGCATGGACGGGTCGCCGTGGGGAATGGGGCAGGGCGGCAGACGCACGATGGAGACCGGGTCTTCGCCGGCGACCAGGACCCGGCCAAGGCGTTTTTCCTCCTCCCAAAGCAGCTGCTCCACAAACCGGCTGCGGCTCGGCTTGTCCTCGAAAAGCCCGGTGCCGGCGGCCCCGGTGCGGTAGAGCACGGTGATCTCGCCGGCCCCGAAAAAGAGCCGGTAGAGGTTGTAGGCGGCCACGATGTCGCTCTCCCGGGAGTCGGGCAGATCGAGCAGGCGGCGCAGGGTGTCCGGGAGCAGGGCGTCGTAGCGCGGCGCGCCGGGAATCTTGTCCTCCACGGCGTCCAGGAGAAACACCCGCTTAAACGACAAAAGGCGCGTCTCCAGCACGCCCAGGACCTGCAGGCCGGTCAGCGGCTCGGCCTCGAAGGGGGCGCGCTCGTCGGCCAGCAGGCGGCGCAGCAGGGCAAAGAGCGTTGGCGTCGGCAGGACGGCGTCGGCCAGCCGGCCGGTGGTCAGGGTCGGGATGACGTCCGAGGCCAGCCGGAACAGGCATTCGGCGTCGATCAGAAACCGCTCCCAGGCGTCGCCGGCATGGTCGGGATCAAGGAGCAGTTCGGCCAGTCCGGTCAGGGCATTGCCCAGGGCGCGCGGAGTATCCACGGCCTCAAAGGCGGTGAGGCAGGCGGCGAGCGCCTGTCCGGCCAGGGCCAGGACCTCGGGGGCCGGCGGATTGTCGTCCTCGTTGCCGGCCAGGGACAGGGCAAAGGGATCCACGTAGGCCCCGCCCTGGCGAATGGCCGCCTCCAGGCTGTGAAAGACGGTTCGCAGGGGTTCGCTGGCCCCGACGCGCAGCATTTTGAGGTAGGGATGGCGCAAAAGGGCCACCAGTTCGCGCCAGTGGTAGCGCCCGGCGGCCAGACGGGTTTCCTGGAGGCCGAGGATGGTCTCCAAAAGCCTGGCCAGGGACGAGCGGGCCAACGGATAGCCCATGGAGATGTTGACGTCTTTTTGCGGCAGGATGTGGAGCACCGGGGAAAGCAGTCCGGTGTCGGGCAGGACGATGGCCGTGGCGTCGAGGTCCGGGGCCTGGGCGAGCTGCTCTTCCAGGGCTTTTAATTCCGCATGGAGATCGTGGGCTTCGATGAAACGCAGTTTTTTCGAGGACAGGTTGGCGGCGTCGGCGTCGAGCATCAACGTGGCCCGGGTCGGGTCGGCCTTGGCGCGAAGCCGGCGGGCCTTGCCGGCAGTGACGACCGTGGCCCGGGCCTTCCAGTCCCGCAGCCACCGTTCCTGCTCCCGGCAGGCGAAATGGACCGGCCGGCCGCCGTCGGCCAGGGCCGGGTCGGCGTGCCAGACCAGTTCCAGGAGGTCCTTTTTCCACAGGCCGTGAAAGACCTTTTTTTCGGCCCCGGACAGCACGGCAAAGCCGCAGGCAAAGATGCGCCGGCCGGCCAACCGGGCGGCAATGTCCGGGGCGTGTTCGGCGGCCAGGGCGGCGCACAATCCCGGCGTGCCCAGGCCTTCGGCGGTCAGGCGCTCGCGGTAGCGGTCGTGGATGGTCCCGAGCCGGGCCAACAGGGCGGCGGCCGGCAGCAGCACCTGCCCCTCCATGTGGGCCAGATCCCGGCCGGGCACGCCCTGGCGGAACAGCTCCTCCATGAGTTCGGCCAGTTCCAGGCCCCAGGGGAAAAAACTGGTGATGTCGGTGGGAAAATCGCTTTCTTCCCCGGTCTCGGCGGCCAGACCGGCCACGATGTCGTGGAGGATGGCCACCCGGTCCAGGGCGTCGAGCATGACCGGCGGGTCGGCGGCAAAGGAGGCCCCCAGGCCGGCCGTCCACTCGCCCACGGCCGCGATTTCCGGCAGCAGCAGCGGCTTTGGCAGGTCCGGCATGGCGGCCAGCCGGTCGCACAGATGCCGGGCGGCCCGGCGCAGGGGGAAAAGCACCAACACGTCGCGGAAATCGCCGCCGGTCGCGGCCACGAGACGCTCGGCCAGTCCGGCGAAAAACTCCTCGGTCCAGGGAATGATGCTGACGGGTTTCATGAGGCGCACTCCACGGGGCGGCACTCCCGGCGGTCGAGGTAGACGAGGAAGCCGGCGGCCGGGGCCTCGGCCAGTCCGGGCAGGCGGCGGATGAGGCGGCAATAGCGGCGGACCTGGGCCTCGTGGGCGGCGTCGGGACGGCCGGTCTTGAAATCGGCCACGGTGATGCCGGACGGAGAAGCGGTAAAAAGGTCGGGCCGGTGGCGCTCGCCGTCTTCGGCCAGGATGTCGCGTTCGCAGTAGCCGGCGGCCAGGGTTGGGGCGATTTCCGGCAGCCCGGCCAGCCACAGAAGCATGTCGGTGAATTCACCGGCCAGACGGTTGCGCAGCCGGGCATCCAGGCGGGCCGGGCCAAGGGCTTGCCCCACGGCTTTGGCTGCGGCCGGCCGGGGATCGCCCGGGAGAAATCCGGCCCGCACAAAACCTTCGGCCGCCAGGTGGGCCAGTTCGCCGCGCCGCTTTTCGGTAAAGCGCATGGCGTCGCGGATGTCCCGGGCGGCGTTGCGGTAGACCTTGAGCCGCGGCAGCCAGGACAGCGGCGGCTCGGGATCGACCAGGGCCGGCCGGAGGTCGGCGGGAGCCGGGCAGGCGGTCCCGACCCTGGCCGGGGCCTCGGGCGGCGCGCCGATGCGGATCGGCGTGCCGTCGGCCGGGTCGTTGCCAAAGGCGGCAAAAAGGACGGCCATGGCCCGGGGCAGCGGATAGGCGGCCTTGTCGCGCAAGGGGCCGTGGCCGGGCACGAAGGCATGCAGTTCGATTTGCGGCCGGGTCCAGGCCACGTAGAGCAAGTGGAGCTGTTCGGCCAGCTCCCTGGCCCGCCTTCCTGCATAGGCCGGCCCCAGGCCGGGCTGGTCCGGGACGAGCAACGTGCCCTCGGGCAGCGTGGCCGAGACCAGTTCGGGGCGGCGGTTGTCGGTATGGAAATGGTGGTAGGGGACGACCACGGCCGGAAACTGCAGCCCCTTGGCCTTGTGGATGGTCATGACCCGCACAGCCCCGGTATTTTCGGGCTGGGGGACCTTTTCGTCCTCGCCGTGTTCGTTCCAGAATTCCAGGAAAGCGGAGATGGAAGCCCGGCCGTCGTTTTCGGCCAGGTAGGCGATTTCCAGGAAGCGGCGCACAAAGGCCTCGTCCCCGGGCCGGCGCGTCAGCAGACGGTAGCCGGTCACTACCGAGCGCAGGATGTCATAGGATCCGGCCAGTCCGGTCTGGCGCAGATAGGGGCGGATGAGCCGTTGCCAGACCTCGGGCCAGCGGGCGGCAAAGGCCAGGGACAGCGAGGCCCGGCGCGGCAGCCCGGCCAGCCAGCCGGCCAGCTCCTCGCGGCCGATGCCCGAGAGATCGCCGAAAAGCTCCTGGCCCGAGACAAAGGCCCAAAAGGACAGGCTGTCCGGCGGATAATCCAGAAAGGCCAGCATGGCGGCCAGCTGGCGGATCAGCGGATGGTCGGCCAGCCGCAGGCTGTTTTCCGTCACCACTTCGATGCCGGCGTCCACCAGCCAGGAAGCCACGCGCCCAGCCTGGGGATTGGTGCGGGTGAGCACGGCCACGCCCCCGGCCCCGTGGCGGGGGAGCAGTTCGTCGCAAAGCAGGGCCAGCAGGGTCTCCCGGGCAGCGGCGTCATAGTCCTCGACGGCCTCGGCCGGCAGGGCCGTGACCCGCACATGGCCCGGGGGGCCGGCGTAGGCGTCGGGCACGTCCTGGGCCGCTCCGGCAAAGGCCCGTCTGAGGGCGTCGGCCAGATCCGGCGCGGCCTCGGCCAGATCCGGGCCAAGCAGGGCCTCGGCCGTCTGCCGGGCCTGCGCCGGATCGGCCAGCGGCGCAAAAAAGCGGTTGTTGACCCCGACAATGGCCGGGGCGCTTCGCCAGTTGTGGGGCAGGGCGTCGCGCATGGGCGCGGCCACGGCGCACAGGTCGGGATCGGCCGGGGCCTCGTCAAACAGGGCGGCGTCGCCGCCGCGCCAGCCGTAGATGGCCTGCTTGACGTCGCCGACCAGATAGAGGCTGCCGCCGCGGGCCAGACTTTCCAGGGCCAAAAGCCGCAGCACCGCCCATTGGCTCCTGGCCGTGTCCTGGAACTCGTCAATAAGCATATGGGCCAGCCCCGAACCCATGCGACACCAGGCGTCGGGCACGCCGTCTTCGCCGGCTAGCCGGGCCGCCACGAGGCGCGCCCACTGGGACTGGGGCAGCATCCGCATTCGGGCCAGGTAGCTTGGGAAATCTTCGGCCAGCCGCCGGGCCAGAATCAGAAACGGGGCCAGACCCATGGCCCCGAGCAGGACCGGGGCCTCCCGGCGACAGACGGCGTGGGCTGCCGACAGGGCGGCATAGAGGCGCTCCAGATCGGGTGTGATCCGGTCGCGTGAGGCCTTGAGCACACACTCGGTCAGGGAGGCCTTGGCGGCAAAGACCGAGGTGGGAAGGGCGGCGGCATTGTCGCAGTCCCGGCATTTGCGCAGGAAGGTCAGGAAATTGGAACTCCCGGTAAGGCCGGCCTTGTCCAGGGCCAGCAGGACGGCCCCGGCCGCGTTTTGCACGGCTCCGAGCCGTCTGGTCAGGCCCAGGCGCAGGGTGTCGGCCTCGACGCTGCTGCAGCCGGGATCGGCCAGGAGATGGCCGGCCACGGCCAGCAGTTGTTCGCGGAAGGACTGGGTGGGCAAAAAACCCTTGGTGCGGCCAAAAAGCGCCCCGGCCGCCTCGGAAAACTGGCGGGCCAGCCCCGGATCGGCCGGCAGGGTGGCGGCCAGCCGGTCGTAGAGGTCGTTTAAGATGCCCTTGTCGTCGAAACACGGCTCGAAATCCGGGCGCAGGCCCAGCTCCAGGGCGAACACCCGGGCCATGAGATAGAGCAGGCTGTCGATGGTCCGGATATTGAGGCGCTGGGCGTGGATCAGGAGCGATTCCAGTTCGCGCCGGGCCGTGGTCCGGTCCCGGGCGCTGCCGCCGGCCTGGCCCAGGGCCATTTTTTTGAGCGCCTCGATGACCCGCTCGCGCATTTCAGCGGCGGCCTTGTTGGTAAACGTCACCGCCAGGATGTCCGGCACGGCATAGGCGGCGTCGCCCAGGTCGCCGCAGGCCCGGGGCAGGTCGCGGCTGGCCCCAAGGACGAGGGAGAGAAAGCGGTGGGTCAGGGCATGGGTCTTGCCCGACCCGGCCGAGGCCTTGACCTGGATGAGCATGGGACGGCTCCTTGCGAAAATGAACGTAAAACTACCTGGAACCGGCCCCAGGCGCAATGTCGCAGCCCTTGCGCTTGGCCGGGCGAAGCCTATGATAGGCGGATGCACAAGGAAACTGACAAACTGACGATTCCGGCCACAGCCGACGGCTGGCGCCTCGACCGGGTATTGGAACTGCTTTTGCCCGACACCGGGCTTCGCGGCCGGCGGCGGCTGGTGGAATCCGGGGCTGTGACCGTGGACGGACGGGACAAACCGTGCGGCTACCGGGTGCGGCCCGGACAGGAACTCATCGTGTCCCCGGTTGTCCGGGAAGCGGCTTTTGGTCCGGCCGACGTGCCGGTGGTCATGGCCGTCGGCGACTACGCCGTCGTGGCCAAGCCGGCCGGACTCAATACCTCGTCTTTGGCCCACGGCGGCGGCGAAAGCGTCGAGAACCTGTTGCCGGCGATCTTCCCGGGCCGGCCGCTGGTGCTCCTCTCGCGTCTGGACCGGCTGACCACCGGGCTTTTGCCCGTGGCCTTTTCCGATGAGGCGGCGCAAGCGTACCGGGACATGGAAGAGTCGGGCCGGGTGGTCAAGACCTATATGGCCGTTGGCTGGGGCGAGACGCAGGGGTTTTTTCGGGTGGAAAACGAACTGGACGCGGCCGATCGCCGCAAGACCCGGGTGCTGGCGCGCCTGTCGGTTGACTCCCTGCGCATGACCGATGTGGAGGCCCTGACCGCCAGCGGCGGGGCAACCCTTTTCCGCTGCGTCATCAACAAAGGGGCGCGCCATCAGATCCGCGCCCATCTGGCTTATCTGGGCCATCCATTGGTGGGTGACCCGCTCTACGGATATGGTCAGGCGGGGGAGCGGCTTTTTCTGCACTGCGCCGGCATCGACTGTCCGGCCTTCACGGCCCGACTCGATGCGCCCTGGACCCTGGACGACGCCGTCGGCCTGCTTTTAGGGGGCGAGGCGGAGTAAGTTGCGAGAGGAAACCGTGTATGCGATAGAGCCTGGAGCATGGGCCGAGAGCGCCGGCAAAAGACGGAAATCGTCCTAGTCGGTTTCGGTGGCCAGGGCGTCGAGGAGGCCTTCGATGATCTCGTAGCGCTGGATCAGGTAGGTGCCTGATTCCACGCGGCGCTTGAGCTCTTCGATGCGCTGGGCGCGTTCGGCCGGATCTTCCTGATGGCCGAGTGCGACGCCTCTGGCGCGGTGGTGCTTGGCAGGTGCGTTCATAACGGACTTCCTTGTCGAAGCTGCCCCGGCCCGGCCGTGGCGAGAACCTGTGTCGCTGCTCTTTTCGGCTGTCTTGACCGGTGTCTTTAGCGCGGCAGCAAAATAATCGAAAAATGGCCCTGGCCGTAAAAAAACACTTGCGGGCCGGGGTTTGGTTGTTTATAAAACGCAACATGATTGAACGCGACGGACAACAGCAGGGCGAAAGCGGTTTCGAGGGCTTTTTCGCCAGGGCCGCCAAGGCGGCCGGGTTGACCAGCCAGACCGAGCTGGCCGCTTTGCTCGGGGTGCATCGCTCGGCCGTGACCCAGGCCAAACGGAAGGACGGCGTGCCCAAGGCCTGGGTGCTGGCTGTTTCGCGGCGCACCGGGGCCGATCCGGACTGGCTGGAATTTGGCCGGGAACGGCCGGGAGCGGCCGGAGCGGCCCGTGGGGCGCTGGCCGGCAACAGGACGCGGCCGGCCGAGGCGGACGAAACCCAGGCGGTCTTCGCCGCCGTGCCCAAGGTGCGAACCAGGCTGTCGGCCGGCGGCGGCTCGTTTGAGACCGGGGGAGAGGTGGAACAGTTCTACCCCTTCCGGCAGGACTGGCTGCGGGCCAAAGGGCAGCCGGCGCAGATGGTGCTTATGGATGTGGTCGGCAACAGCATGGAGCCGGAGATTCGACACGGCGACATGGTGCTTATTGACCAGGGGCAGGTTGCCGTGGTGGCCCATGGCGTCTACGCCGTGGGACTGGAAGACACGGTGTTGGTCAAACGGGTGGAAAAACGGCCGGGCCAGCTGGTGCTTTTAAGCGACAACCGCGATTATGCCCCCATTGTCCTGGCCGGGGACGAACTGGAAGCCCTGCGGGTCATTGGCCGGGTGTTGTGGGTGGGTCGGGAACTGTAATTTTTTTTCTCCAACGTGTTTATTTAAATAAACTACTGTTGCGCAAGCTGTGCAACAAGGAGGCGGACCATGCAACGTCGCTACTGCCGCTGCGGCAAACCCATCCTGGTGGATTACCGGCCCTGCGGCCCGACCTGGCGGGCGGTGTTTTTCCGGGCCCGGCTTTTGTTCAAGGCCCGGGTGCAATGCTGCCCGTGCTGCGGCGAGGCCTTGAATATCGATAGCCTGTTTTAAGCTGCCGCTGTGTCGGCTGCATTTCCGGACGCCGCCGGGCTGTTGCCAAGCCATCCGGCCGGCGTCCGGGCGCACGCAGCGGCTGGATGCTCCGCGCTCCCAGGTCGGGTCTCCCCCGGGCATGGCCGGGGCGCGCGATCCCCAGGCACCCGGCCGCCGGTGCTCCTGCCTTTGGCGCGGCTGGCCCAGACCAGCCGCGCCAAAGGTTTGTAAACGGCGGATATCGTACGTTGCGCCCTTTTCTCCGTTGCCGTTCGGGAGTATGTGAACCAAGGTCGGACCGCTTGGGAGGAAGAGATGGGGATCTGGGCGCTTTTGGTACTCTACGCGGCGACGGTCTGCGGCATTTCCTCCATCTACGCTCCCCAGCCGTTGTTGCCGCTTTTGGCTGAGGCCTACGGGGTTTCCCAGTCCACTGCCTCCCTGTCCGTCACCGCCACGATGTTGCCGCTGGGAATCGCTCCCTTGGCCTATGGCTTTTTTCTTGACGCGACCCCGGCCCGGCCGCTCATCGGCCTTTCGCTGGGGCTGCTCTCCGTCACCACCGCCTGCCTGCCCTTATGCCCGGATTTCGAGCTTTTTCTGGCGCTGCGGGTTGTTCAGGGCTTGGCGGTGCCGGCGCTTCTGACGTCGCTTATGACCTATTTGGCCACGGCCGCCTCTCCGGGCGCGCTGCGCCGGGTCATGGCCGCCTATATCGCCGTGACCGTGTTTGGCGGATTTTTCGGCCGGTTCTTTTCCGGGCTTGTCGCCAACGCCTTGGGCTGGCACATTCCATTTTACTGTCTTGGGGGGACGCTGTTCGTGTGTGCCCTGGCCTGTCTGACGCTCCCCCGGGACGCCCGATCGGCTTTTTTGCCCATCCGTCTTGGCGATGCGCCCCAGGTGCTTGGCAAGCCTGGTTTTCTGACCACCTACGCGGTGGTGGCCCTGCTCTTTTTCGTGTTTTCCGGGATGCTCAATCTGCTGCCCTTCCGATTGGCCGAACTGTCTGGAGGTTATTCGCCGCTTCGGGCCGGGGCCATGTACTGCGGCTATCTGATGGGCATTATCGCCTGCCTGACCTCCCATCGCCTCTCGCGTCGTCTGGGGGGGCCGGCCCGAACCATGATTCTTGGCGCAGGCGTGGTTATCGGGGCGGCCGGGCTTTTTTCCCTGCCGGCCCCGGAAGCGATTTTCGCCAGTGTGTTCGTACTGTGCTCGGGCATGTTCATGGCCCACTCCGTGGCCCCGGGTGTGCTCAACAGTGCCGAGGCCGAGCACAAGGGCCTTGTCAACGGACTCTATATTTCTTTTTACTATTCCGGCGGGGCGCTTGGCACCTACCTGCCTGGGCTGGTCCTGTCCCATTTTGGCTTTCCAGCGGCAGCGGCGACGCTGGTTGCAGCGGCGGTGCTTGGAATGCTGGTGGCCTTTTCGCTGGGCCGGGTCGCCCTGGCCGGTGGGGGACACGGCCCCAGTCGGACGGAGGAAGCATGAGGCGCCGAGTCTGGCTGGCGGCGGCCCTCTGGCTGGCAATGCTTGCCGCGCCGCGCCACGGGCTGGCCCAAGGCGAACCCGTGGCGCGCGGCGGCGGGGTGACCTACCCGGGGTTTGACGTCAATATCGACGACGGCGGGCGGCTTGGCCGGTTGCGTCTGGCTTTTGAGGTGCTCTTTACGGACGAGCAGGGGGCGAAAATGGCGGCCGCCCCCCAGGTCAAGGAGTCGCTTCTCCTGTATCTACGGGGAAAGACAGCGGCCCAATTGCTGGGGCCACGGGGCCGGGAAACGCTTCGCCGGGAGCTTTTGGACCAGATTAACGACGCAATCGGCGGCCCCCGGGCCATCCGTTTGTACTATCTTGACTATCTCGTCATCAAAGCAGGAACGCCATGACCGTTATACGCTGCATCCGCCACGGCCAAAGCGCCTCCAACGCCGGGGAAATCACCCAATATCCGGATACCATTCCTTTGACCGGCCTGGGCCATTCCCAGGCCGCCCTGGTGGCGTCGTGTTTCAATAAGCCTCCAAGACTTATTATATTTTCCTCCTTCGACCGGGCCGTGCAGACGGCCGAACCCCTGTGCGAACGCTTTCCGGACGTCCCAGTGGCGGTCTGGCCGGTGCAGGAATTCACCTATCTGGCCCCGCGCCACTATCTGGGCACCCGGCGGGGGGACCGCCACGACGCCGTGGAGTCCTATTGGAAGCGTCTTGATCCGATGGCCCGGGACGGGGAGGGGGCCGAGTCCTTCCTGGCCTTCTGGGACCGGGTGGACTCCTTTCTCGACCGTTTGGCCGGGGTAGCGGGCCATGTCGCGGTTTTTACCCATGGGCAGTTTTTGCGCGGGGTGATGTTGCGTGTCTTGTGTGGGCGGTTGGGGGTGGAGGAAGCCATGTTCCGCTTTCGGGCCTTTCGCCAGGCCGTGGCCATTCCCAACGCCGCCATGGTGGTCCTTGGCCTGTCGCAGCGCGCGCCCATGCTTGGCCCGGTGATGACCGATCATCTGCCGCCGGAACTGCTTTCCACGTAATAATTCAAAAGCAATAATATTTTTGACGTTGACCCGTTGAAACACCGTATTCCTTGCTTTATAAGGTTGGTGTTTGGCAGTGTGCGGGAACGCGGGAAGGGGTGATGATGGGGCGCGAATGGATGACACGGCCGGAGGGGCTTTTACAGGTGTTGCTCCTGTGGTTGCTGCTGACCTCGGGGCTGCCTGCGGCCCAGACCCTTGCGGCCGAAGCGCCGCGCCGGGCCGGAAGCTATTGGGCCGGCCTTTCCAGGGAACAGAAAACCGATCTGGTGCTGGGGATCTTCGACGGATTTAACCTGAATGAGAATATCCTCGGCATAACGCTCAAAAACGAATACACGATCTGTTCCGACATCATGGAAAGCATCATGCGACAGTCTGACGCCTATTTCGCAGACATGCCGGCCGGACGCATCGTCACCGGGTTGGACAGTTTTTATGCCGAGCGCAAAAATAAAAA
Source organism: Desulfovibrio sp. TomC (assembly GCF_000801335.2). Taxonomy (NCBI): domain Bacteria; kingdom Pseudomonadati; phylum Thermodesulfobacteriota; class Desulfovibrionia; order Desulfovibrionales; family Desulfovibrionaceae; genus Desulfovibrio; species Desulfovibrio sp. TomC. The sequence goes on along the minus strand of NZ_JSEH01000010.1, from coordinate 137,568 downwards.
TATTCCAATATCCTGGGGTGTCTGGGTGGTGGTGCGCAAAAACCGGCGCGACCCGACGCTGCCTGAATTCCTTGAAGAACTGCGGAACCTGTATCCCTGACCGTCAAGCGTCTTGCTTTTTTGGGGGACGCGATTAAAAGGGCTTGCGCCGCCGGTCCGGGCGGGCAAGGAGGCGTCATGCAGGCTCCTATCGACGCATATTACGCCAAACGGCTGGAACAAACAGCCAAAGCCCTGGTCGCCAACCACTTCGAGTCCTATCTCGTGGCCGATGCCGAGGCTGCCGGCGCTCTGGTCCTGGAAACCATTTTGCCGCAGACCGCAGCCAAGGTTATTTCTTTTGGTGGCTCCATGACCCTTGCCGCCACCGGACTGCCGGCTGCCCTGGCTCAGGCGCCGGGCGTGTCGATCATAAACACCCTGGATCACAGCGTGTCGCCTGAAGAACTCTATGAGCGTCGTCGCCAGGCCTTGCTGGCCGACCTGTTTCTCACCGGCTCCAACGCCGTCACGGAGGACGGGGTCCTGGTCAACCTGGACATGATCGGGAACCGGGCCTGTGCCATTGCCTTTGGTCCCAAACATGTCGTGGTCATTGCCGGGCGCAACAAGATCGTGCCCGATGTCGACGCCGCCAGGGTCCGCATCAAGAATTTCGCCGCACCGGTCAATGCCCTGCGGCTGTCGAAAAAAACGCCGTGCACTGCCACCGCCCACTGTGAGGATTGCGGCAGCCCGCAGCGCATCTGCAACGTGTGGACCATTGCCGAGAAGTGCTTCCCCCGGGGACGCGTCACGGTGATCTTGGTCAATCAGGATCTGGGATTCTAACAGGACCGTCGCGCACGGTCGGATGAGGAACCGGCATTGGTTTGGAAGAAGATACCCACGGAAGCGGATTATTTCCATTGTGAGGCGGGAACGGATTATTTCATCTGCGAAGAGGGCTTTGTCGTCGAAGGCCGCTTTTTGCAGGAGGGGCAGGCCAACCTGGACAAGGCTATCTGGCCTACGGTGCAAGGCAGCCGGGCCTATATCCGGGTGCGCCGCAAAGGCGTGGACAAGAAGTTCCAGCTGGTACGGATTTTTGCCGAACTGTTCCCGGAAATGCTCGGCGTCGAACTGACGTTGCGCACGCGGAAGGGACCGTTCACCCTGCGTATCGAGGCTGATGTCGACGAGGAGGAGGCTCCCCCGCGTCCGACTCCGGCCAAGGTGCGCAAGGAAAAGCCTGTGCGCAAGGAGCGCGAGGAAGAACGGGCGGAGCCGGCCGAGGAACTTCAGGAAATGCCCGAAGAGGCCTTTGCCGAGGAGGAGGAAGACGACGAACCCTCGGCTCCCCTGGCCGACAACCGGCTGTGCCGGGTCTGCAATCTGCGCAAACGCTCTTCGGAATTCAGCCCCCGGGAGGATATGTGCCTGGACTGCTATATGGGCCGCGATGAACTGTTAAAGGAAATCATTGCGCGTCGTCGCCGCAAGACCAAGACCGCCGCCCCCCGGGCAGCCGAGGAACATTCCGAGGGCAGCGGCGGGGATGACAACCTGGATTCCTTTGGCCGCATGGATTTCGGTATTTCTTTGCCCGAATAGATCCGCCGGGCGTGTTCCACAGTGGGTGGAGCGCGCCCGGTTTCCCTCTCCGGGCGGTGGAGTATCGCAGTGGCCCTTGGCCGCGTCAGGCCCCGCCCGGAGCCATCGACCCCGGTCGGCACACTTCTGGCGTCAGCACGGGCAACGCTCCAACCCCGGGAGAGAGCCATGCCGAGACCGCCTGATTCCGTTTCCCCCGCACCGGACGGCAGCCCGTCGCCAGAACGCAATCTGCGCGAAATCGACCTGATCCTGCCCCTGGCCGCCGCCATCTGCATCGCCCTTGGTTGGTACGTGCTCCTCGATTACGAGCGCGTGGTCATTCCCCTGGCCGCCGGTTCGCCGGCCGTGGAGAGCCGGCTTGCGCTCATGCGTCTGGTCATGGCGCTCTTAAGCGTTGGAGGCCTGGGCCTGTCTTTGCTGGCCGCCCGCGATGCCAGACGCCGACGGCAGGCCGAAGCCTCGCTGCAGTTGGCCCATGCCGCCCTGGCCCGGCGCATGGCCAGGCGCACCGACATCCTGCGCCTGCGCACCAGAGCCCTTCGCGAGGCCAGGCTGCGCGAACGTCTGGCGGAAAGCGAAGCCGAGACCGCCTTTGCCGCCGGCCGCGTGGAGGCTGCCGGGGCCTACCTGCACGAAGTGGGCAACAGCCTGTCCGCCATGGACCTGGAACTCCTGCGCCTGACCCGCGCCCTGGCTGTCGGGCCGCGTCTGGATGCTGTGTTTCGGACCTTCGAGAGCGACATCCGCTCCGGCGACCTGGAGACGGCCATGGCCACGGCGGGCCTGCTGCGGGAAATACTGCTTGGTCGGGCGTTGCCGCGTCTGTCCGCCGGGGTGGGCGCTCTTGCCGAAGTCAAGGACCGCATGGCCGCCGACCTGGAACGCCATAGGGGCGACTTCGAGCGCCTGGGTCCGGTTGCGCCGTATTTGCAGGAGGTGCGCCTGGATGTGGAGGTGGCGGCCATCCTCGATAGGATGCCCAGGTCGGCCGGCAGTGATCCGGTGATGCGCCAACTGGCAGGCGGCGTGCGCATCCGCACGCGCAAGCAGCCCTTTCTGGCCGGGCTGGCGGCGCTTTTGCGCCAGGTCCTGGATGCGGCCACGGACGCGGTGACCGTGCGTCTTGAACAGGAGCCGGACGGCTCGGCCGTCCTGACCCTCGACGGAGCCGGCCTGCCCGAGGTCGAGTCCGGGGCCGTGGCCGACTGCATCAACTTCATCAATGAGAACAGCGGCACGCTGCGCCAGTATCCGGGCGCTCCCGGCCGGCCGCCCCGTCTGGTTGTCAAGCTGGACGCACGGTTGCCCAAGGCCCCGGCACCTGTTTCCGGCCTTTCTTGACAGCATGGCGCAAACCCGTATGATTACGGGATCACTGGCGTACTATTTACGAAATGAAACGACGGGGGCCATGGTCAGACGCACTGTTTCCGAGCTCTCTCCCGGCATGGTGCTGGCCGAGGATGCACTGACTCCGGGCGGACGGTTTCTCATGCCCAGGGGCACGATTCTTGACGCCGGCCATCTGAAGTCCCTTGTGGCCTGGAATCTGACCGAGGTGACGGTGATCGCCGCCGCCGAGGCCAATCCCCAGTCGACCGAGGCGCCGCCGTCGTCGGCCTCTGCCCCCGTGGCCGACGACGACGGCGACGGTCGGGCGGCGGCCGAGGCCGCCCTGGCCGAGCGGTTTGCCTGTTCCGACGTGGCCGGCGGCCCGACAGCCGTGTTGTATCGGCTGGCCCTGGACCGGGAAGTCAGGCGGCTTCAGGCCGGCGGCCCTGTTGCCGACCAGACGCCCGTTGCCGAGGAGCGCAGCCGGCGTCCGATCGATCCGGCGACGCCCGGGCCGCTTTCCCTGGAAGGGCTGTTGCGCGACGAACCCAAGCTCGTCTCCCCGCCAGAAGTCTATCTGCGTATCAACGACGTCCTGAAAGATCCGGCCAGTACCGTTGATGACGCGGCCGAGAGCATCAAACACGACCCATCCCTGGCCGCCAAGCTGTTGCGTCTGGTCAACAGCTCCTACTACGCCCGCACCATGCGGGCCATGCGCGGCCGTTTTCCAGCCAAGATCGACAGCCTGTCCCGGGCCGTCATGGTGGTCGGGGCGCGCCAGCTCGCCACCCTGGCCCTGGGCGTCTCCGTCCTGCCGCTTTTTCAGGACATCCCGCCCCAGTGGGTCAACATGCGTCTTTTCTGGGAGCACAGCGTCGGCTGCGCCGCCGCGGCCCAGGCCATTGCCGCCGCCACCGGCCGGATCAACGCCGAGACCGCCTTTGTGGCCGGATTGCTCCACGACATCGGCCGGATCATCACCTTCAAGCAGGCCGTCGTCCATATGGGTGTGGCCATGCGCCGGGCCGAGGTCGAGGCTGTGCCGCTTTTTGTGGTCGAACGCGAGGTCATCGGTTTCGACCATGCCGCCCTGGGCGGCCATTTGCTCCAGAAATGGCAATTTCCGGCCAATCTGGAAAAGATGGTGCGCTATCACCACGATCTGGGCGAACCGCTTTTTATTGATGAGCCGGCCGTGATCCATCTGGCCGATATTGTGGCTACGGCCATGGGCTGGGGCGGCAGCGGCAACCGCCGGGTGCCGCCGCTTGATCCTGCCGCCTGGGAAGCCCTGGGCCTGACCGAAGACGGCTTGGCCGGACTCGTTCCTGTCATGGAGGCCCGGTTGGCCGAGACCATGCGGAGTTTTTTCCCGGACCACCAGGGACCGCCATGAGACGGTTCGCAACTGCTTTGCCGGAGCGCTGATGCCTGCCCGAATTCTGGTTATCGACGACGATGCGGCGTTCAGGGACATGCTGTGCGAGGCCCTTCTGTCGCGGGATTTCGATCCGGTCGGGGTCGGGTCGGCCGAGGAAGGCGTGGCCCGGGCCAAGGCCGAAGCCTTTGATCTGGTCCTGACCGACGTCATGCTGCCCGGCATGGACGGCATTGAGGGACTCTCAAAAATCAAGGAAGCCGCCCCGGAGAGCGAGGTCATCGTCATGACCGGCTACTCGGCCCGGGAAAAAGCCCTGGATGCGGTGCGCCTGGGGGCCTACGACTTTTTTGCCAAGCCCTTTTCCCTGGCCGAAATGGAAGTGGTCCTGCGCCGCGCCCTGGAGCGGCGCACGCTGTTGGCCGAACTGCGGCAGCTCAAGTCGGTCATGGCCTCGGGCCGGGGGCCGATCATCGTCGGCCAGTCGCCGCCCATGCGGGCCGTGGTGGATATGGTGCGTCGGGTCGCGCCGCTCGACTCCACGGTGCTTATCACCGGCGAGTCCGGGTCGGGCAAGGAAGTGGTGGCCGACGCCATCCAGGCCTTGAGCAAGCGGGCGACGGCGCCCTTTGTCAAGGTCAACTGTGCGGCTATTCCTGAAAATCTCCTGGAATCAGAGTTGTTTGGTCACGAAAAAGGGGCCTTCACCGGTGCTGTGGCCCTCAAAAAGGGCAAGTTCGAGCTGGCCAACCAGGGCACCATCATGCTCGACGAAATCGGCGATATGCCGCTTTTTTTGCAGCCCAAGCTCCTGCGCGCCGTGGAACAGAAACAGATCGAACGGGTGGGCGGGGCCAAACCCATCGACATCGACATTCGCATTATTGCCGCCACCAACCAGGACCTGCAAAACCTGGTCGCCCAGAAGCTCTTTCGGGCCGACCTCTATTACCGCTTAAGCGTCGCGGCCGTCCCCTTGCCGCCGCTGCGTGAGCGCAAGGAGGACCTGCCGCTTTTGGTCGGCCACTTCCTGGAGCGCATCGGTCCCCGGGTGGGCGTCAATTTGCGGGGGGTGTCCCGCGAAGGGATGCAGCTGCTCTTTGATTACGACTGGCCGGGCAACGTCCGGCAGTTGGCCAATCTGCTGGAGCGGGCCGCCATCATGAGTTCGGGCGAGGTTCTGACCGCCGTCGAGATTGGCCGGGCCTTGGACCGGCCGACGCGGCTGGTCCCGGAGGATGCCGGACCGGACGACCTCCCGGAGGCGGCCGGCAATCTGCGGGACACTCTGCAGGACATGGAGCGCAATATGATCCTTACTGCCCTCAAAAAAGCCGGGGGCAGCCAGAAGGATGCCGCCCGCAGTCTGGGGGTCAGTCCCAAGAATCTGTGGAACAAGATCCAGAAGCACCGCATCGACCCGACCGAATATTCAGCCTGATTTCCCAGAGACCGTATCTTGGCTCGGCCGACGGAAGCGATTCCGTCGGCCTTTCTTTTTGGCAGGCTTTTTGCTTTAGCCTCTGTGCCCGGGACCGGCGAGCTGCTCCCCAAAGCCCGCAAATCGGGGCCACGCGGGGGGTGCAACCCGGAAAGGCCGGTCCGGCAGGCCGGATGGTGTTTAAAAAGGCGCTCCGATTCCGGCTGGCGACTTGAACCGTTTAATAAAGTCATACGCCGGCGTTCCCTTCAAGGACCAGGACGCGGCCAATCGACCCAAGGACGAGCAGGCGGAGGCCCGCATGAAATCCAAGGCCGTACCCCACATGATTCTGGCCGTCATCCTGGCGCTTGTTGCCGGGGTGCTGACGATTCGCTGGTTGGGATCAATGCGCACCGCCCAAACGAATCAGGTCAAGGTGGCGGCTCCCAAAAGCGACGTTCTCGTGGCGGCCCGCGCCATTCCCAAGGGAGCGCGCCTGGATGCCGCCATGGTCAAAGTGAAGCCCTATGAGGCCGAAGCCGTGCCCCAGGGCGCCCTGCGCGACCCGGCCGAGGCCTACGGACGCATCAGCGCCCGTGATATTTCCCCTGACGATCCCATCACCCCGGACAAGCTCATGCCCAAGGGCGCGGTCAGCGGCGGCCTGGACGCCTCGGTGGAGCCGGGCAAGCGGGCCTTTACCGTCAAAGGCTCCAAACTGATGGGGGCCGGCGGGCTCATCACCCCGGGCTGCCGGGTGGACGTCCTGGTCACCTATTCCCAGCCAGGGGCCAAGAACGACGAGAAGGTCAACAAGACCATCCTGGAAAATGTTCCTCTGCTGACCACCGGCACCGAGCGCGAAACGAAAATCGGCAAGGATGGCCGCGAGGAATTGGCCAATACCGATTTTTTCACCCTGATGGTCACCCCTGAGGAGGCGGAGCGTCTGGCCCTGGCTGCCGATCTCGGCAGCATGCATCTGGCCCTGCGCAAGCCCGGCGACGAGGATATGGTGGCGACATCCGGAGCCGATGTGGCCCGAAGCCTCGAAGCCTTTGCCGCTGCTCCGGCCGGGCCGCCCGTCGAACCGGAACCGAGCCTGGCCGAGGACACGAGCTACAGTGTGGAGACCATCCGGGGCACGGAACGCGAGCGGGTGCGCCTTGATGCCCTGGGTGCGACGACGAAGGAGGAGAAAGGCCATGCCAAGCCGTAGTATGCGACATCTGGGAGCGCGCCTTCTGGCGCTTGCCCTGTCCCTGTCCCTGGTTACGGCTTCCTACGCCGCTCCGGCCAGCGTGCGGCCGGTGGCGGTGCGCTCCGCCCCGCGGCTTGCCCTGACCATCGGCAAGTCCGTCATTTTGCAAAGTGAAACCGACATTGCCCGGGTCTCCGTGGCCCAGCCCGATGTGGCCGATTTCGTCCTGCTCTCGCCGCGCCAGGTCTATGTCACCGGCCGCGCCCCGGGCATCACCAACCTGACCTTGTGGGACAAGGGCGACAAGATCCGCACGGTCTACGACCTCGACGTGGCTCCGGACGTGTCGCGGCTCAAAAAGATGCTCCACGACACCATGCCCGGCGAGACCGGCATCGAGGTCATGGCCAGTCAGGACTCCATTGCCCTGTCCGGCACGGTGCGCGATGCCGAAAGCCTGAAAAAAGCCCTGGCCATGGCCGAGGTGTACGCCCCCAAAAAGGTCCTGAACCTGCTTTCGGTCGCCGGCGTGCAGCAGGTCATGCTGGAAGTGCGGGTGGCCGAGATGTCCAAGACCCTGGTCAACCGCATGGGCATCAACTTAAACGCCATTGGCGACGGCAATTTCGGCTACACCCTGATCGGTGGTCTCACCTCCATCGCTGCCGCGGCGTTCAATGTCGACAATGTCCAAAATGTCTATAAGTACGCCAGTGTGCCGGGCTGGGAACTGCAAGACGCCGACGGCAACACGACCGGTCATTTCCCGGAATCGTCCGCGGTCCAGACGCGCTATCGGGAGTTTAACACCAATGCCAACAAAGAGACGATGGCGCTGAGCCAGGGCACGGCTGCCATGCGGTTCAATACCAACTGGGGCGGGGCCGGCAACACGACCATGACCGCCGTCATCGACATGCTCAAGCAAAACGGGCTGGTCAAGATCCTGGCCGAGCCCAATCTCGTGTGCCTAAACGGCCAGTCGGCCAAGTTTCTGGCCGGCGGCGAGATCCCGGTCCCGGTGCCGTCGGGCCTTGGCACCACCAGCATCGAGTGGAAGGAGTTCGGCGTGGGCCTTAAATTCACGCCCACCGTGGCCTCGGGCGAACGCATCAGCCTGCAGGTCAACCCCGAGGTGTCCGACCTCGACTACACCCGGGCCATCCAGATCCAGGGCTTTACCATCCCGGCCATCAACACCCGGCGCACCTCCACTACGGTGGAACTCAAAAACGGCCAGAGCTTTGCCGTGGCCGGGCTGCTCAAGGAAGAGGCCCGCAGCGCCATGGACAAGTACCCGGTGCTTGGCGACATCCCGGTCCTTGGCAACCTCTTTAAGAGTTCCCAGTACCAGAAGGACCAGTCCGAGCTGGTGATCATCATCACGGCCCATCTGGTCAAGCCGCTGGATAAGAAGTCCATGAAACTGCCGACGGACATGGTGCATGAACCCGACGATCTGGAATTTTTCCTGGGCATCCACCAGCAGGACACGGCCCAGGCCGGGGCACAGGCGCCGGCCATGGCCCGGACCGGGGCGGAATTGGACGGCGAATTCGGCCATGCCGTGCCCCTGGCTGCGGCTGCGCCGCGCCAGCCGGACGGCAAGGGCTATTAACCGGCCGACGGCCGGATACGGACGACACACAGGAGCGACGCCATGCAATGCAAGTTCTACCTCCTCGCTGCGGCCCTGGCCGCGGTCCTGGCCGGCTGTCAGGCCGAGAAAGAGCCCTTGAGCTGGGATTACGGCAAGGCGTACCATACGGTCTTTGAGAATCAGAAGATTGATCCGGCGGCCGGGGACGACAGCCCGGTCCTGGGGATGGACGGCGCCCGGGCCGGCCTGGCCTACGAACGGATGGAAAAGGCCGCGCCAGACGAGAAGGCGAATCAGTCAGGCGCGTTTGAGGCCTTCCTCAAGCAGAAATAATGCTGCCGACCGGAGGGAAGGGCACCACCATGCGCGACAAACTCACCGTGATCCTGGATATGGACCCCACGCCGGCCCGGGGGGTGTTCGAGGAGTGTCTGTCTGAGGACGGCGATTTCGAGGTGCTCGGGGCCGGCGAGGAATACGCCGATCTGCTCGTGCGCGAGCTTGCCCCGGATGGAGGCGAGGCCCAGCTTGAGGCCGTGGCTGACATGGTCGCCCGGCGCGGCGAGCGGGAGGTGTTTTTAACGGCTCCGGTCTACGACGCCGAGGTGCTCATGCGGCTCATGCGCCAGGGCGTGCGCGAATTTTTCCCCCAGCCGGTCAATCACGAGGAAGTCCGCATGGCCCTTTGGCGCTTCAAGGAGCGCCGGGAGGCCGCCCTTGGCCCCAAGCGCAGCAAGCAGGGCCGCATCGTCAGCATCTTCGGGGCCAAGGGAGGAGTCGGCACCACCTCGCTGGCCGTCAATCTGGCTGCGGCCTGCCAGACCCACAAACCCGGGGCCACGGTGGCCCTCATGGACATGAATCTGCCCTTTGGCGAGGCCCAGCTCTTTCTCGACATCGCCCCCAAATACCATTGGGGCGAAGTGCTGGGCAACATCAGCCGCTTGGACGCCACCTATCTCATGAGCGTCATGTCCCGCCATCCCTCGGGGATCTATCTGCTGGCCCCGCCAAGCCGGCTCGACGATCTGCAGATGGCTACGCCGGAAAATATCTCCAGGCTCCTGGAACTCATGCGCCAGGTCTTTGATACCGTGGTCATCGATCTTGGCATGTATCTGGACGAAATAACGCTCAAGGTCATGGACATATCCGACGCCATTGTCTTGGTGTGCGTCCAGAATTTGCCCTGTCTGGCCAATGTGCGGCGCTTTTTGGACAACATCCGCCATGCCGATTCCGGTCTTGAAGAAAAACTCAAAATTGTGGTCAACCGCCACCTCGACGAGAGCGATCTGGTGGTGGAGGACATGGAAAAGGCTCTGGGGCTGCCGGTTTTCTGGCGCGTGCCCAACGACTACAAGACTACGCTCGCGGCCATAAACCAGGGCAAGACCCTGCTTGAAACCGCGCCGCGCGCACCGGTGACCCGTTCCCTGGGCGATCTGGCCGCCACCCTGGCTCCGGTCCAGACGGCAGAGGAAGCCAAAAAGCCTCTGTTTGGCCTCAAGTTTCTGCGCGGCCGATCCTGACCCGGACGGCCTCGCCAGGGGCCGGTGGCGGCTGGGGTGAAACGGTGCTAAGGGAATATTGCGGCGAAAGCGCCAAACCGGTGAAGGAGTCCACGCATGGAACGCGGCCGCCCGCCCATTTTGCGCCACCAGATGCCCCGTCTCCAGACGCCTGCGCCCGAGCGCAAGGAGTCGGGCATCGCCAGGGACGAATACTACGAAATAAAGACCCGCATCCATGACCGGCTGATCGACCTTATTGACCTGTCGTTGCTCGACAGCCTGGATGAGAGCTCGCTTGGGGGGGAGATCGGCAAAATCGTCGAGCGGCTGTTGCGCGACGAATTCTTCCAGACCCCGCTCAATCAGATCGAGCGCGATCGGCTCATAAACGAGGTCAAGGACGAGATGCTCGGCCTTGGTCCCCTGGAGCCGTTTCTCAAGGACCCAAGCGTCAACGACATCCTGGTCAATTCCTATCGTCAGATCTACGTGGAGCGCAGCGGCAAGCTCGTGCTGACCGAATCGCGCTTCAAGGACAATGATCACTTAAAAAAGATCATCGACCGCATCGTCTCCCGGGTCGGCCGGCGGGTGGACGAATCCTCGCCCATGGTGGACGCGCGCCTGCCCGACGGCTCCCGCGTCAACGCCATCATCCCGCCCCTGGCCATTGACGGCCCGGCCCTGTCCATCCGCAAATTCGCCAAGGAAAAGCTCACCATCGAGGATCTCATCCGCTACAAGGCCATGACCCGGGACATTGCCGACGTCCTGCAAGGCATTGTCCTGGCCCGGCTCAATATCCTCATTTCCGGCGGCACGGGCACGGGCAAGACCACCATGCTCAACTGCCTTTCGGGGTTTATTCCCCACGACGAACGCATCGTCACCGTGGAAGACGCGGCCGAACTCCAGCTCAAGCAGGACCATGTGGTCCGTCTGGAATCACGTCCGCCCAACATCGAAGGACGCGGCGAGGTGACCCAGCGCGATCTGGTGCGCAACTGCCTGCGTATGCGCCCCGACCGCATCATCGTCGGCGAAGTGCGCGGGGCCGAGGCCCTCGACATGCTCCAGGCCATGAATACCGGCCACGACGGGTCCCTGGCCACGCTCCACGCCAACACCCCCCGCGACGCGCTCATGCGCCTGGAAACACTGGTGGCCATGGCCGGACTCAATATATCCGCCCTGTCGCTTAAACGCTACATCGCCTCGGCCGTGGACGTCATTGTCCAGATCTCGCGCTTTTCCGACGGCAGCCGCAAACTGGTCAGTTTCCAGGAACTGACCGGCATGGAAGGCGAGGTCATCACCATGCAGGAGATTTTCGCCTTCGAGCAGCGCGGCATGACGGCCGACGCCAAGGTCAAGGGCGCGTTTTTGGCCCGGGGCATCCGGCCCAAGTTTGCCGTGCGTTTCGAGTCCAAGGGCATCAAGATGCCGGAAGGCATTTTCGATCCCCGCAACGTGGCCGAGGTCTGACAGCGTGAATGCCACCCGTCAATGCGCCGGCAATCAGCCGGGATAGGAGCGAGACGTCATGTCCGACGGTCTGCCGAAGATCCTCTCCCTGGCCCTGCTGCTTTCCCTGGTCTACCTGTTTGTTGCCGTGGTGCTGGCCATCCTGCGCCTGACCGACAAGTCCGGCCAGGAAATGGCCCGGCGCATCGACCAGGTGACGCGCGGCGAGGGGCTTGGCCTTGAGGTGGGGGACATCGAGAAGAAACACGAGATGAGCGGCCTGCGTTGGCTTGATGTGTTGCTCTCGCGCCATGCCTGGAGCGGGCGCATGGAAAAGATCCTGCATCAGGCCGACATCAAGGCCCCGCTTGGCATCTTCGTGTTGTTGTCCCTGGTCTTCGGCGTCACTGGGTATCTCGGCAGTTCGCTGTATGTCGACAACCCGTTGGTGCGTCTGGGCGTCGGGCTGGCCCTGGGCTGCCTGCCGTTTAAATGGGTGGCCATGCGCAAAAGCAAACGCATGGCCGATTTCGAGCGCCAGTTGCCCGAGGCCCTGGAACTGGTGGGCCGGGCGCTACGGGCCGGACACACCTTCACCAGCGGCATGGGCATGGTGGTCAGCGAATTCGCCGACCCCATCCGCATTGAATTTCAGACCACCTTGGAAGAAATCAATTTCGGCCTGGGCGTCACCGTGGCCCTGGACAACCTCATGGACCGTGTGGACTGCCCGGACCTGAGCTTTTTCGTGGTGTCGGTCAAAATCCAGAATGAATCCGGCGGCAATTTGGCGGAAATCATCAGCAACATCTCCTGGCTGATCCGCGAGCGGTTCAAACTCAAAGGCCGCATCCGGGTGCTTTCGGCCGAAGGGCGCATGGCCGCATGGGTGTTGTGCCTGCTGCCCTTTGGCGTGAGCGGCGTGGTGAAGATGGTGAATCCCGATTATTTCAATCTGCTGTTTATCGACCCCATTGGACTGATCATGAGCTACCTGGTCATCGGGCTTATGACCACGGGCGTCCTCATTATCCGCAAGATGGTCCGTATCGAGGTCTAGGAGCGCGCCATGGATCTGTTCGTCATTGCCGTGCTGGTCGCCGCGAGCGTGGGCCTTGTCGTCTACGCGGCGGCGACGCTCCGTGACGAAGGCCGCAAACGCCAGGAGATGGCCGGTCGCGCCTATGCCGTCGCCAATGCGGCGCAGCTGGGCGGGAGCGCGCGACCGGGGTTGCTTGGCTGGATGGAGAGCGTCGGACGGCGGGCGGCGGCCTGGTTTGGCGAACTGGTCAAACCCAAGGAAGCCAAGGAACTGTCCAAAACACGGTCGTCCCTGGTCCAGGCCGGCTACCGACAGCCAAACGCGGTGGAACTGTATTGGGGCATCAAGGCCGGTTTCGCCTTTGTCGGGCTGGTGCTGGGCACGCTTGCGGCCATGTCCGGCCGGGTGTCCGGACAGTACAAGATGTTCGTGGTGGTGGCGCTGGTGGCCGCGGGGTTCTATTTGCCGGGGTTCGTTCTGAACTCCCGGGTCAAGGCCCGGCAAAAAGCCATCGCCCGCAGCCTGCCCGACGCCTTGGACATGCTGGTCGTTTGCGTGGAGGCCGGCATGGGCCTGGATCAGGCCATCTACCGGGTGTGCCAGGAGCTGACGCAAAAGGATCCCATTCTCAGTTCCGAACTGCGTCTGCTCACGTTGGAGCTGCGGGCCGGCAAATCGCGGCGCGAGGCGCTGCGCAATCTTTCCACCCGGGTCGGCCTGGAGGACCTGGGCAGCCTTGTGGCTATGCTCATCCAGACCGACATGTTCGGCACCTCGATTGCCCAGACGCTTCGGGTCTATGCTGATTCCTTGCGGACCAAACGCTTTCAGTTGGCCGAAGAACTGGCGGCCAAGCTGCCGGTCAAGCTGCTTTTGCCGCTGATGCTGTTCATCTTTCCGACGCTGTTGATCGTTATCCTGGGACCGGCCGGCATCCGCATCGCCCAGATGCTCGGCTCCATGCACAAGTAGGGCGGGTTTTGCAGCGGGTTGGCGTCGCCAAGGCCGGGCGTCGTCGCGGCAGCAGGCCGCCGCGGGAACGGGCCAACCGGCGCAATACGGTCGGGCAGGGGGTATGGATATGGCCGGTGTGGCCGACTTGGCGCGCTCGGCAAAGGAGCTTCAAGGCAGCCAGCAGGATATGCTGGACGCCGTCTCAGGGCTTGGCTCCGGCTCCAGGAATCTTGTCTCGGAGTTCGGCGCCTTTTTCCACAATCCCGACAACCTGCTGGCCTTGGCCATCTGCCTCGTCTCGGTGATCGGCATGTATCGCCTGCTTCGGGCCGAGCACATCATCCCGGCCCCGTCCCGCCCGTCCATGGGCGGGATGCTGACCAGTCCCCTGGCCCGGCGCATGGTGTTGCGGGCGATATTCGCCCTGGTCCTGGCCGCCCTGGGGCTGGCCGTGGTCATGGGCCGCCTGACCGGCCTGCTTGAACTCCTCAAAAGCGGTTTCTAGCGGCGCGTCCTTTCCTCTTCCGTCCGTTTCGTCAAGAAATTGGTCTTCAGGTTTGTTTCCTTCGAGAGCGGTGCTGGCGTGTTTCGAGGACACCATCTCGCGCCGTGTTTGCCGCGCCTGACCACTGCCGGGCAGTCTGCCCGCGACCAGACTGCCCGGCAGACCGCCCGATGCATCCACCGAAGCCTATCCCCCCGCCCGACCGGCCAACCGCTGCCGGCGTCTGGTTGGCGGATGCCCCGCCCGGCCGGCAACAAAAAAACAGGGGACGCCCGGAGTCCTGCTCCGGGCGTCCCCTGCCATCGGGCCGCACCCTGCCTGGGGAGGCTGGCTGGCTACTCCCGAAATGGCTTGTATTGCTGCAAAATCTTGTCGGCCACGGACTGCTTGAGGGCCGCGATGTCGCTGTCCCCGGCCAGGGACTCGGCGGCAGACAACGCCGCGGCCGAGTCTTCGAAACCGGCGTCCTTGGCGATGGCGTTGAATTTGGCGTCAAAGGCCTCCGGGTCGTCCCGGGACAGGGTCACGTAGTCGCTGGCGCTGACCAGGGTAAGATAGTCTTGATAAAATTTGACCACATTGTCCTTGGTGCCGGCTGCGCCGGCCTGGGCGGCTATGAGCAACAGGGCGGCCAGGGCGATGACGGAAAGTCGGGTGTTCATGGCGTCGTCCTTTGGCGGTCTACCACGGCTCGGAGATCTTGCGGGTCGAGGCGGACAGCTGAATATTGTCGAAAAAGGGCTTCATGGGTTGGATCAGGGCCTGATACTTGTACGTGAGCTTGACTTCAAACGGCGTACACGGCGTGGCCTTGCAGCTGGTGGTCGTCGTCGGCGACAGGGTCAGCGTCGGCGCATCGGCCGAGTCGGACTGCTTGACCATGGGAACAAGGTTGTTGTCGTTCATGAACTGCTTGGCCGAGTCCTGGCTGGTCTCGCGCATGGCCGTATCGTGGGCGATGGTGGTCACGGCGTTGTTCAGGGTCAGCTGGATGCGCAGGATATTGGCGATCTCGATGATGCCAAAAAGAAGGCTCAGGAGGATCGGCAGCACCAGGGCCATCTCAACGACCAGACTGCCTGTCTGGGCGGCGTCGCGGCCCCGGGGCGCTGCGTGGAGGGTATGGACGGCCTTCATGGCGGTACTCGCTTGTTTATCCAACGGCTGGTTACGGGGTGCCTGTGGTGGCTTCCTTCCTGGTCATGAGGCGCTGGCCGAGCTGCTGCCCGATCTTTTTAAACATTTCCTTGATGCCGGCTTCATCCGGGGCGTCGAAGTAGTGGTCGTCGGTGCCGGCCTTGGACGAGGCGATCTGCTTCATGATGCTTTTGTCCGTGGTGTCGGAGTCGCCGAAGCGGATGGAGAAGATTTCCACAGGATAGCTGGTGTCGTTTTTGGCCAGGTTGGCTTCGTTTATGACATACTGGTTGAGCAGTCCGCCGTCCTTGCAGTCCGGAATCTGGGCCAGGGTCAGGGTGGCCGTGGACAGGGTGGCATAGGGCGACGTTGACGTGTCGGGCTTGAGTCCCTGGCCGAAGTAGGCGTTGGTCCAGTAGGTGTTGATCGTCTTGGAGGCCGAGGCATAGGAGCCGCTGCAGCGGCCGTCCTCGGTGTCGCCGTCGGTGAGCACGATCATGATCTTACGCACCTTCTTGTCCGTGTTGCCCTCGACATAGGGCGCTGCAGGCGACAGCACGTTTCGTCCCCACTTGATGCCTTCGCTGATAAGCGTCCCGGAAGTCACCGCGCCGGCGTTTAAGGCCGCGATGTTGGACAGGATGTCTTCCTTGTCCGACGACAAGGCCCGGATGGGCGACATGCCGGCGCAGGTCTTGTCCGAAGTGGTGCTCACGCCGCTTATGGTGTAGCCGTAGAAGATGTTTGTCTTGGTCGTGGTGTGGGAATATTCCGGGCGAAGCTTGCCGTTGTTGAGCGTGCCGTCGGCATTGCGGCAGCCAACGCCCACGCCGTCGGGATTCTGCTCGGCCGTCACCGGGTCGTTGCCGTCGATGCGCACCTTGCCCTGGAAGGGGACCAGACCGATCTTGGACCGGGTGGCCGTGTCCGACGAGGCCGGCATGATGAGGTTGACCAGATTCGTGGCCGCTTCCTTGACGTTGGTGATGGGCGTGCCCTTCATGCTGCCGGTGGAGTCGAGGACCATGACCAGTTCAATGTCATTGTAGCCGGCGCAGGCCTCGGCCGAGACGGTCTTGTCCGTCATGCCGATGACCTTGGAAACGGTCATCTCCACATTCGCCTCGGCCGTCACGCACACGCTGCGGGTGGCCCCGCCGGATTCCACCAGGATGTTTCCGGCATCGGCGTCGTTGGCCAGCAGATTGGTTTTCGCCGCCGCTTCAGCCTTGCCGTTGTTCACGTCCGGATCGTCGGGGAGCTGGAGGCTGCCGGCCAGGGCCGCCGAATCAACGGCATTTTGCAGGCGGTTGTGCTCCACATACAAGCGGCCATAGTCCACGGCCACGCCGGCTGCGGCCATGACGGCAAGCAGGCTGGCCGCAACCAGGACAGTGGACGCACCCCGGGTGTCGCCGGTCTCAGTTTGGAGCCGGCAACGCGGTGACGACTTTGGCTGAAAGGGTGAGCGCATCTGTTCCCACAAGGCTGAAAAGGCCTGAGCCGCCCTGGCTGTCGGATTGCGACGCGAAAAAAGGCGAGAAGACATGGTCCACCTGCACTGTTACGTTGTTGGAACTGTCCCGGGAACCGACGGTGACCGTAGGCGCCTGCCCAGCGAGAGTCGATGATGCGTCGGAATTCTGGAAAAGGCTCTTCATGTAATCGGCCACGCCTGACGGGTCGCCGTTTTGCCGAGACACCATTCGTGCCCCTTCCATGGCCGCATTTTGCAGCTGGGAGTATTCGAGCAGAGCCCGCGACGCTTCGACAAGCACAAGAAGCAGCGGAACAAGAATCAACATCCCCAAGACTGCTTCGATGGCTGCGACGCCGCGTTCCTCTCTATGGAATCGTTTCATGGCGATATTCCCGTGTTGGGCACGATCCTGCCTTTTCATTGTGGGGAGCGTATTTTCCCCTATGTCTGAAAGAATCATGCCAGAAGGTGAAAACGGCGGTCTTGAAAGTTTTATATTTATATTTAAGTATGTTGCTAGAGAAGGGGCGGCCGTTGCGCCGGGTTTGGCCGGTTGGCGTTCCAGGAAATGTGGAACAGCCTGGGCGAAACCGCCTGTTTCCGCAGGCTCGGCCAGGGGGTCTGATCCATTGTCGATGGACAGGTCGATCACGGCCCGTGTTTACCCGCCAGACCGGGTCTGCTATGTTCCGGCCATGGAGACAGGAGAAACCAGGGTGAAAAGGCAGTTGCGAACGGGCATCGTTCTCGTGGTTGTGGGGCTGGGTCTGCTGGCCCTGGCCGGTTGCGGGGCTTCGGCAGGCAAGGGCAAGGGGCCGGGCGCGGCCGCAACAGGCAACTCGAGTATTGCCGCCGGAGATGCGGCCATGGCCCGGGGCGATCGGGGCGAGGCCGGCCGGCTGTATCTGGCGGCGCTCAACTCCGGGGCCGACGCCGCCACGGCCCATACCCGCCTGGGCGACCTGTATCTCGGCACGGGGGCCTATCCCCAGGCTCTTGACGCCTATCAGCAGGCCATCAAGGCCAACCCCAAGTATGCTCCGGCCCTGCAGGGCATTGGTTTCGCCCTGTACCTGGGCGGTGGCCGGGGGCAGGCTGGTCCGTATCTGACCAAGGCCCTGGCCCTGGACCCGGGGCTCTCCCGGGCCGCGGCCCTGCTGGGAACGCTTGAAAACCGCGACGGCCACCCGGATGTGGCCCTGGCCGTGTCCGACGCCTCCCTGGCCAAGGCGTTCGACGCCGACGTGGAGAACAATCGCGGCATCTCGCTTTTGTTGCTCGGACGCGGCGAAGAAGCGGCCAGCGCCTTCCACAAGGCGGTCGCTTCGAAAAAATCCGTCAAATTTTCCAACAATCTTGGATTGGCCCTGTGCAGACTCGGCCGCTACGACGAGGCCTATGCCGCCTTCGCCGGTGTGGGCTCGGAATCGGCAGCGCTCAATAACCTCGGCGTGTGCTACATGGAGGCCGGCAACAAGGACAAGGCCCAGGAGTTTTTCGAGAAAGCCATTGCCGCCAATCCGCGTTTCTATCCCCAGGCCCATGAGAACCTGTCCCGGCTCTCGGCCGTGGAAGAGGTGACCCTGCCGGCAGTCGTCGCCACCCAGCCGGCGGCCCCGGTCGGACAGCCGACGGCCGTGCCGTTCCCGGCGCAAAGCGCCCCGGCGGTCCAGCCAGCCGTCCCCCAGGGCCACCCGCTGCCCCCGGCTGCCGCGTCCAAGCCGGCCGCGTCCAAAGCAGCCACAGCCGCTCCCAAGGCCCCGGCGTCGCCCGCACCTGCCCCGGCGGCCCCGATCATTCCCGTCGCCCCGGACACCCCGGTCATTTCGGTTGGGGCTCCGTCAGAGACCCCAGCCCCGACCCCGACCCCGGCAGCAGCCCAAGCCCCAGCCTCGGCGGCAGTCCCGGCCCCGGCGGCTCCTGGGCAACCGGCTCCGCCCTCGCCGGCCGCAGCACAAGCTCCGGGGGCCTCGGCCCCGGGCTCGTCCGTCCAGGGACCCAAACCGTTTACGCCGGCGGCAGCCCCGGTCCAGGCCCGGCCCGCCGCGGTCCAGCCGGAACGGGCCAAGGCCCGGCCCGGGGCCAAACCGTCCGCTGCCGAAAAAAACGATCGATCAGAAATGCCTTGAGGCCTGCCCGCAGGTCTCGAAGCAGGGAGCGCCATGGGAGCAGCGGAAACAAGGCCGGAAGTCATGCGTCTGCTCGTGGCCGACGACGAGCGGCGTATTCTGGACCTGTTCACCGAAATTCTGGCCCCGTCCGACGACATCCTGGACGGACTCGACGGTCTGGGAGCGGGGCATGCCGTCCAGGAGCAAAGTTTTGAACTGACGCTTTGCCGGCAGGGCGAGCAGGCCGTGGCTGCCTTTCAGGCTGCGGCCGCAGAAAATCGCCCCTATGCCGTGGCCTTTGTCGATGTCCGGATGCCTCCCGGGCGCGGCGGTCTGGCTGCGGCCGAAGAAATCCGGGCTATTGATCCCTGGGTCCAGATTGTGGTGGTCACGGCCTTTACCGACGTCGATCCGGTGACCATTGCCCGGCGCGTGCCCCCGGCGGACAAGCTTCTCTACATCCAAAAGCCTTTTCATCCCCAGGAGATCATGCAGTTCGCCACTTCGCTGTGCGCCAAGTGGCGGGCCGAGCGGGACTTCAAGGCGCTCAAAAGCCGGCTCGAAACCCTGGTCTACGAACGCACCGCCGCTCTGGCCAGCGCCAACCGCAAGCTGACCCGGGAAATGGAGGAGCGCGAACGGGTCACCCATCTCATCGAATCAGCCAAACGGGAATGGGAAGGCACCTTTGACTCCGTCCAGGACCTCGTCGTGGTCATCGGCCGCGACTGCGCCGTGCGCCGCCTCAATCTGGCCATGGCCCACCGCCTGGGCCTGGCCCCGCGCGACGTGGTGGGGCGGCCATGCTCCTTTGTCTTTGATGCCGAGGACAAGCCCGGCGAGCGCAGCGCCGACATCCTGGAAATGACCGACGGCCGCTACCACTCCCGGGAAATTGCCATCCCGAGGCTCCACGGCGAATTTCTCATCACCTCTTCGCCGCTCACCCATGCCGACGACGCCCCCTTGGCCACGGTCTTCGTGGCCCATGACATCACCGAACGCAAAAATCTCGAACGCCGGCTGCGCCAGAGCCAGAAAATGGAAGCCATCGGCACCCTGGCCGGCGGCATCGCCCACGATTTCAACAACATCCTCGGCATCATCATGGGCTTTGCCGAGATGATCGAAGGCGAGGCCCCGGCCGATACGCCGCTGGCGAGGCGCGTCGGCCACATCCTGGCCGCCTGTCGCCGGGCCCGCGATCTGGTCTTGCAGATCCTGTCGTTTAGCCGCCAAAACGATCAGGAGGCCAACCACCTGCGCGTCGGGCCGCTGGTGCGCGAAACCTTGAAGCTTATCCGGGCCACCGTTCCGAACACCATTGCCATCACCGAAATGATCAAACCCGGCCGCGACGCCATTTTGGCCGAACCGTCCCAGATCCAGCAGATCATCATGAACCTGTGCTCCAACGCCGCCCAGGCCATGCGCGAGACCGGCGGCATCCTGGAAGTGGGGCTGGAGGAGATGGCTGCCGGAAATTGCCCGCTGCCCGGCGAATCCGGCCTGGCCGACTGCCTGCATCTGTGGGTGCGCGATACCGGTCCGGGCATTGCCCCGGACATCCTGGAGCGCATCTTCGATCCCTTTTTTACGACCAAAAAGCCCGGGGAAGGCACGGGCATGGGGCTGTCCGTGGCCCATGGCGTGGTGCGCAAGTACAAGGGCGAGATCAAGGTCAAAAGCCAGCCCGGGAGGGGCGCGACCTTTGACGTCTACCTGCCCCTGGCCGCCAACGCCCCGGATGAGCCGGCCGTGCCCGTGGCCGATCCGGCCATGGGGCGCGGGCGCATCCTGCTCGTTGACGACGAGCAGGCCCTGGCCGACATCGGCCGGGAACTGGTGGAATCCCTGGGTTACAAAGTGGTGGCCCAGAGCGATCCGAAACAGGCCCTGGCCCTTTTTCGCAACGACCCCGCCGCCTTCGATCTGCTTATTACCGATCAGAACATGCCGGGCCTGACCGGGGCTGAACTGGCCAAGGCCGCCCTGGCTCTGCGCCCGGAACTGCCGGTGCTGATGCTCACCGGCTTTAGCGAGACCATGAGCAAGGAAGGGGCGCGGGCCATCGGCATCCGCGACCTGCTGCTCAAACCTGTGCTGCGCCGCGATCTGGCCACAGCCATAGAGGCGGCTCTGCGCCCGGGGGCGTAGGGTGAGAGAAGAGGGGGGAATGCCTCCGGCGGCCGGGAGGGGGTAACCCCCTCCCGGACCCTCCCTGGCTGGGGGGCAGGAAGATATCGCGGGCGGGGCGGGGCCTGCTCCCCCAACCAGGAAAAGTTTTCAAGGGGTTCCTGGCGTTGGCGGGCAAGCTGGTCGGCTGCGGACCGGGACACCCGGCGCGCGCGCGTGACGGGAACGTCTGGTGCGCCTGGGCCAGGATGGCGACACAGCCTTTGGCCGGGATGAAGCGGTCTTGTCACAGTGCGGGGATACATCCAGGACCCGGACGTCCCGGCAGTCCGGGCGTCAGGCCGGGCAGGGAAGGAAATCATGGAACGACAGGAACTCGGCTATGTGGCGGCGGTAGAAGGCGCGGAATTGACCGTGGTCCTTGGGGACGACGTTTTTGCCACAGTGACGGTGGGCGACATGGTGGTCATCCCTTCGTCGCGCTCCCTGGTCTTTGGGCTGGTGCAGACCCTTCTCACCCCGTCTCCGGCGGCAACGGTGACCCCTGGCGACCGGCACTTGGCCCGGGTGGCCCTTCTGGGCGAGAGCCTTGGCACTGAGGACGCCGCGTTCACCTTCCAGCGCGGCGTTTCCCACAACCCGTGCCTAGGGGCGGCGGTGTGCCGGACCGACAGCGCCGATCTGGCCCGCATCTACGCCAAGCCGAGCAAATCCAGCGTGGTGGTCGGGGCCTTGCATCAGGACTCGGACGTGCCGGCCTATGTCATCGTGGACGATTTTCTCGGCAAACATTTCGCCGTGCTCGGCACCACCGGTTCGGGCAAGTCCTGCACCGTGGCCGTGCTGTTGCGTTCCATTCTGACCGCCCACCGAAACGGCCACATCGTGCTCCTCGATCCCCACGACGAATACGCCGCCGCCTTTGGCGACATGGCCGAGATGGTCACCCCCGACACCTTGGTCCTGCCCTACTGGCTGCTCGATTTCGAGGAGATGGTGCAGGTTTTTTGCAGCACGGGCCAGCCCTACCGCGAGGTCGAGGCCAATATTCTCAAGGATTGCGTCATGGCGGCCAAGGCCGAATATCTGCGCGGCAGCAGCGGGGGCGACGAGGCCGGGCTGACCATCGACACGCCGGTGCCCTACCGGCTGGCCCGGGTGACGGAGCTGCTCAAGATCGGCATGGGCAAACTCGACAAGCCCGAAAGTTCCATCCCCTATATGCGCCTGATGAGCCGCATCGATACCCTGCGCCGCGACCGCCGGTTTTCCTTCATGTTCGGCCAGCTCACCGTGGAAGACGTCATGGGCGAGGTGCTGGCCCGCTACCTGCGCCTGCCCGCCGATGGACGGCCCATGACGATTTTCAATCTGGCCGGCGTGCCGTCGGAAATCGTGGATGTGGTGGTCTCGGTCCTGTGCCGGCTCATCTTCGATTTCGCCCTGTGGACCAAGCGGGGCACCGGCGTCCCCATTTTGCTCGTGTGCGAGGAGGCCCACCGCTATGTGCCGCGCGATTCCGCCGTGGCCTTCGGTCCCACCCGGCGGGCGCTCTCGCGCATTGCCAAGG
Organism: Desulfovibrio sp. TomC; assembly: GCF_000801335.2. Classification (NCBI taxonomy): domain Bacteria; kingdom Pseudomonadati; phylum Thermodesulfobacteriota; class Desulfovibrionia; order Desulfovibrionales; family Desulfovibrionaceae; genus Desulfovibrio; species Desulfovibrio sp. TomC. The sequence goes on along the minus strand of NZ_JSEH01000010.1, from coordinate 115,122 downwards.
AAGGCCGCAAGTATGGGGTGTCGCTGGGGCTTATCACCCAGCGGCCCTCGGAAATCTCGGAAACCGTGCTGTCCCAGGTCAATACGCTTTTTTCCCTGCGCATGAGCAACGAGCAGGACCAGCTGTTCGTGCGTCGGGCCATGCCGGAAAATGCCGCCGGCCTGCTGGCCGCCCTCCCGGCCCTGCGTACCCAGGAAGCGGTGGTGGTGGGCGAGGGCGTGCCTGTGCCCATGCGCATCCGATTGCGGGAACTGTCCGCCGATGAGCGGCCAAGAAGCGATACCGCCCGGTTCTCAGAGGTCTGGAGCGGGCCGTGTAACGATAAGAACTTTATCGCCGACACCCTGGACCGGTGGCGTCGGCAGATCCGCTGAGCGCCTTCCTTGTAAAAGCCCGCTTGAGGGGGTAGGGAACGGATGATGCGCCAAGCGATGCCTCGCCTGTTTTTTCGGGTTCTGTTGCCCATGCTGTTTTTGGCCGCGACCGGTCTTTGTCCGTTGCCTCCGGCTCAGGCTGCGGCCGGTCCGAAGATGGTCAGCGCCCCTTCGCCTGGGGCCACGGAAATTCACGGCCTGATCCTGCCCGACCCGGTGGCGGCCGGCCGGCGCGACAAAATGTTGCGGGAGGCCGGGCACAAGTTTAACGAGAAAAAGGCCACGAGCTGCAAGTATCCGGAAGTGATCGTCGATGCCAAGCTCCTCGGTCTGGTCAACAGCCACAGCAAGAAAAACGGTCTGGACCCCCGGCTGGTCTATGCCCTGATCGAGCAGGAATCGCGCTTTAATCCTTGTGCCGTCTCGCCCAAGGGAGCCCAGGGGCTCATGCAGATCATGCCCGACACCCAGAAGCTGCTGGGCCTGACCGAGCCGTTTGATCCCGAGCGCAACATTGCCGCCGGCACCCGGTATCTGCGCGCTATGCTCGACCGGTTTCAGACCGAAGTCATGGCCCTGGCCGCCTACAACGCCGGTCCCGGAGCCGTGGCCAAACACGGCGGCGTGCCGCCCTATGACGAAACCAAGGATTATGTCTTAAAGGTCGTTGACCGCTATTTCATGTTGCGTCTACGCTATCCCGACGAGGGGATCGGTGTGATCCACCAGAAGCTGGCCGCCGGGGACTTGCCTCCGGCCAAACTGGAGAAGCCATGAGCGAGACCCCCTGGCCCGGCGAAGGCAGCCCGGCCCCGGATTTCTCCTTGTCCGACGCGGACGGGCACAACCACGCCCTGGCCGATTTTTCCGGCCGGTGGCTGGTGCTCTATTTTTATCCCAAGGATTCCACCAGCGGCTGCACCACCGAGGCTGTGGAATTTTCCGGACTCCTGCCCCGGTTCCTGGCCCTGGGGGCCGATGTCGTCGGCATAAGCCGCGACAAGCCGGCCAGCCACCGCAAATTTATCGACAAGCACGAATTGACCGTCACGCTCTTGTCCGACCCGGACACCACGACCCTGGCCGCCTACGGGGCCTGGCGGGCCAAAAAGGTCTGCGGCAAGGACTGCGTGGGCACGGTGCGCTCCACCTTTCTTATCGATCCCAAGGGCGTCGTACGCAAAGCCTGGCCGCAAGTGGCCAAGGCTGCCGGCCACGCTGAAGCCGTGCTGGCCGCGCTCACCGGGCTGGCTGGAAACTAGGACGCCCATGGCCCTCTGTGTCACCAGTCTGCGCTCCGGGGGGCTGATCGCCACCTACCAGTGCCAAAGCGCCTGTCCCCACTGTCTCTATCGCGGCGGGCCGGGGCGCTCGCCGGACTATATCGACCAGGGGACGGCTGCGGCCTGCTTTGCCAAGGCCCTCTCGCTTGGGGCCGTGACCATGCATGTGGGCGGCGGCGAACCGCTGGCCGATCCTCTGGGGCTGGCCGGGGTGCTGGCGGCCGCAGCCGAGACAGGCATGGGCATTGAATATGTGGAGACGAGCGGGGCGTGGTACGACGACGCCGACGAGGCCGTGGAGCTCTTAACCGAACTGCGCTCCATGGGCCTGGGGTCGCTGTTGGTGTCGATGAGCCCCATGCTCAACGGCTTCGTGCCGCTGGCCAAGACCCTTGGCGTCATGGCCGCCGCCCGGGCCGCCGGCGTGGCGGTTTTTCCCTGGCAGGAACATTTTCTGGCTGATCTCAAGCAGTTCGATCCCGAGACGACACATCCCTTTGCTGCCTACCTCCACCATTTCGGTCCGGGCTATCCGGCGGCAATCCTGGACCGCACCTGGATTCACCTGGGCGGGCGGGCCTTTGACCTCTTTGCCCCGGCGCTTGGCCGGCAGCCGGTGGAAACGATCCTGGCCAAGGCCTCGCCGGATTGTCTGCGGGAGCTGTCCGATACCAGCCATTTTCACATGGATCTGTACGGCGACTACGTGCCCGGCCTGTGTTCCGGGCTGGCCTTCCGGGTCGACGACCTGGGTGCGCCGCTGGATTCCGAACGCTATCCCATCCTGACCACCCTGGCCGAATCCGGCATTGCCGGCTTGTACGACTACGCCGCCGCCCTGGAAGGCTACGAGGCCAGGACCGAAGGCTACGTCAATAAGTGCGAGCTGTGCCAGGACATTCGCCGCCATCTGTCCGAGCGGGGCTGGTTTGAGTCCAACGAGCTGTCGCCGCCTGAATTCTACGCATCCATATAGAAGATGAAGAGGTGAAGCGCCTCCGGCGGCCGGGGGCCTGAGGCCCCCGGACCCCCCAACCGGGTGGGGGGGGCGGCGTTGCCGCGACGGTGCGCGGCAGTTGGGGTGTCTGCTCCCGGGTACGAGGGCCAGAGGTTCAAGGATACAATAAAGCGGCCAGCCGCGTTTGTGACGGGCTGGCCGGGCGGTTAGGAGACTGCTTTGCCCTTTTTCCAGTACGGATTGGTGGTGTCCTCGAAGGCCGACAGCGCCGCTGTGGAGCCGTCGCCCACGGCGTTGACGATCTGCTGGGAACCGCCGGTCACGTCGCCGGCGGCGTAGATGCGCGGAATCGAGGTGCGTTTGCCCCGGTCGGTGACGATGTAGCCGTGGTCGTCGAGCGTCAGGCCCAGTTCCTGGGCAATGGCCGTGTTGGGCGTCAGGCCGATGGCCACGAACACGGCATCGGTCGGGATTTCCCGCTCGGTGCCGTCGGCCACGTCATGCAGGCGCACGCCGGTCACCTGGGTGTCGCTGCCGAGAATCTCCGCCACAGTGGTTCCGAGGATGGCGGGGATGCCCTCCTTGGCCAGGGCGTCCTGTAAATGCTGCTCGGCCCGAAACTCCGGCCGGCGGTGGATCAGCGTCACGTCCACGCCGAGGTTTTTCAAATGCAGCGCGTCGGTCAGCGCCGTGTTGCCGCCGCCGACCACCACGGCCTTTTTCCCCCGATAGAGATAGCCGTCGCAGGTGGAGCAATAGCTGACGCCAAAACCGAAATAGCGGTCTTCGCCCGGTGTGCCGAGCTTGCGCCAGGCCGCCCCGGTGGCCAGAATCAACGCCTTGGCCACATACACGGCCTTGTCGGTGTAGACCTCCACATGCTTGCCCACCTTGACTTCCTCGATGCCCTCGCCTTCGTGGATCTCGGCATAGCTGCGGGCCTGTTCGGCGATCATTTCCATCAGCCGTTTGCCCGGCACACTGGCAAAGCCCGGGTAGTTCTCGACCACCGGCGTCACGGTCACCTGGCCGCCGATGACGCTTTTTTCCAGCACAACGGCGCTCATGCCGCTGCGTGCGGCGTAGATGGCGGCCGTCAGCCCGGCCGGGCCGCCTCCGGCCACCACCACGTCCAGTTCGACCACAGGCAGCCCGTCGGCCGGGGCCACGCCGGCGGCGCGCTGCTGGGCCAGGAGCTCTTCAGCGCTTTTAAGCGTCACCAATTCCACCACGAAGCGTTCCTCAGGCAGCAGGCCCAGGGTGGAAAACGTCTCATTAATGATGGTGTGGGGGACGCTGCCCACATGGTACTTTTCGGCCAGGGCCTGATGCTGGGAGGAATCGACGCAGACGGCGGATACGAGGTCCGGGCGCTCCACGGCGCAACGAAAGGCGTTGCCCACCTGTCCCGGGCAGTAGGGGCACGACGGATTGACGAACACCTGGACATGGCGTTTCTCGTCGAGTTCCTGGAGCAGTTGCCGGGAAATCTGGGTCAGTCCGCTTTTCCCCAGGGACAGGCGCATGATGGTCTCAATGAGCGTGCGCGCCTCTTCGCCAAGGGGCGCGCCGAGATAGCGGATCTGGCAGCGGTCCGGGGCCAGCAGCAGGGTGGGGGAGAAGTCCACGCCGTAGAGTTTGGCTTCGGGGCTGTCCAGGGCGAGAAAGCGGGCTGTAATTTTGGGGGTTATTTCCGACAGTTCCCGGCAAAGTGATTCCATGAAACTGTTGTAGGGGGCGTTTTGCTGGGGATCGGTGAAGACCACAAGCTCCACAGGCTCCTGCATGGCATCGAAGAACTTGGTCAGCTCGGGTAGATTGTCTTCAGGAATAAGGCGCTTGGGCGTCGCCTGGACCTGGGCGGGCTCATCCGCGTCGGCTTTCTTTTTGTCGCGTCCGAAAAGGGCCATGGTGCCGCTCCTTGGGTCGTTTGCAATGGGTCTTGGGCCATTGTGTAGCCCAGGCGTGCCGGATAGGCAAACAATTGCATGGCCGCCTGCGGGTTTCGCTTGCGGGCCGGGAAAAAAAGGCTACAAGAAAAACAGGGAACCAGGGAGTCCGGCCCGGGGGGGCTGGAGTAACGTAATGGGGGAAGAGGCCATGAAAGATGCGCTCTCTGCGGCCGCAGTGATCTTTTTTGCGGCCATCATGCTGTTTTTCCCGTCAGCTTGGGAACGGATCAGCGACGCCGAGGCCAGACGCCTGCTGAAGGAGTAGGCGGGCGGGACGGGTCGGGGAAACCCGGGTGTTGCGTTCGAGACTCACGGGTGTGCTTCATTAAGAAGCAACAGTCGTGATTGCGCCTTTCTCTTCTCAAAAAGCAGCGCTGTTTTTGAGAACACGACCCTAGGCGCTCTCGCCGGCGGCAAAGCCGGAGGCGTAGGCCCAGTGCAGGTTAAACCCGCCCAGCCGGCCCGTCACGTCAAGCAATTCGCCAATCACATACAGCCCCGGGACCCGCGTGGCCTCCAGGGTCTTGGAGGATATGGCCGCCGTATCCACGCCGCCAATGGTCACCTCGGCCTTGGCGTAGCCCTCGGCTTTGCCCGGGGTGAAGGGAAAGGCGACCAGCTTGGCGGCCAGTTCGCGCCGGGCCTTGGGCGAGAGCCCGGCCACCGGGCCGGCCAGCGCCAGCTTTTGGGCCACCTCGCCGGCCAGCCGCTTGGGCAGCACCCGGGCCAGGGCGTTTTTGATCTCCAGCCGGGGCGCTTCGGCCAGCACCGCTTCGAGATCGAGCCCGGGCAAAAAGTCGATGGCCAGTTCGCCGCCGCGCCAAAACATCGAGGCATCGAGCACCGCCGGCCCGGATATCCCCTTGTGGGTAAAAAGCAGGCTGCCCACGGCCTCGCCCTGGCCGCGAATGACCACCGGCAGCGACACCCCGGAAAGCTCCTGGCAAAACGCCGCCATGTCCGGTCCGGCCAAAAGCGGGGTCAGACCCGGCAAAAGCGGCGTGACGGCCAGACCGAAACCCCGGGCCAGGGCGTAGCCGAAGTCCGTGGCCCCCAGCCCCGGCCAGGATTTGCCGCCCAGGGCCAATACCAGGGAGGCGGCCCGCACCGTGCCGGCATCGGTGTCGACGGCAAAGGCCTCGCCGTCTTTGCGGGCTGCGGCCACAGTTGCGCCCAGCATGAACTGCGCCCCGACCTCCCGGGCGCGCGCTTCGAGAAACCGCACCAGGGTGATGGCCCCGCCGGTACAGAAATGCTTGCCGGCGTCTTCCACCTGGGTGGCCACGCCGCCGGCGTGTATCCAGTCCAAAAAATCCCGGGAGGGCAGGCGGGCCAGGGCGGATTTGACGAAATGGGGGTTGCCGCAGACATAATCGGCCGGCACAATGTCCTCGTTGGTGCAGTTGGCCCGCCCACCCCCCGAGGCCAGGACCTTGCGGGCAATCTTGCGGCCATGGTCAATGAGCAGGACCGAACGCCCGCGCCGGCCGCAGCCTATGGCGCAACACAGCCCGGCGGCTCCGGCTCCCAATATGGCGACATCGACCTGCATGATTTCCTCGTTGTGTTAGTTGGAATGAGAAGTACGGTACGGCTTGGGAAATAAGAGGGAAGAGGAAGATGCCTCCGGCGGCCAAAGGGCAGTGCCCTTTGGAAACCCTCTATAATTATGAGAAACGAGTTATGGTTTTCAAGGTTCTCAGGCCCTTTGGCCGTCGCAGCAACGGTGGTTCCGCGTCAAAAACCCCTTGAAAATTTCCCCCGTTGGGGGGTCCGGGGGCCTCAGGCCCCCGGCCGCCGGAGGCACTCTTCCTCTTCCTCACCCCTCGCACGCTCACAGCGTCAAGGCCGGCCCAAAAGACGGAGGGAACCGAAAAATGTCAAGCAGCTCCTTTGCGCCGCCGGCTTTGGTCCAGGCCGTGGCCGAATTTAACGCCGGCGAGTTTTTCGCCTGCCACGACACCCTGGAAGCCTTCTGGCTGTCCGATGTCTCGCCCGAGCGCGACCTGTACAAGGCGGTGATCCAGGTGGCGGCCGGGCTGTATCATCTGGGCAACGGCAATGTCCGGGGTTGCCGCAAGCTCCTTCTCCGGGCTACGGGGTATCTCACACGGTTCGTGCCGCGTGCGGCAGGCCTGGATGTGGCCGGGCTGGTGGTCATGACCCAGGCGGTCCTGGCCTGGCTTGAGACGGCTTCCCCGGGGGAGCCGTTGCCGGCGCAGCTTGTGCCGCACATTGCCTTTACGGCCGACTAAGCCCAAGGAGTTTGCCCCCGATGGCCATTCGCTACGTCCATACCAATCTGATCGCCCGCAACTGGCGGGCCTTGTCCGCGTTCTATATCCGTCTCTTTGATTGCAAGCCCGTGCCCCCGGAGCGCGACCTGTCCGGCGACTGGCTTGACGCCGCAACCGGCATCGACAACTCCCACCTGACCGGCATCCACCTGCGCCTGCCCGGCCATGGCGACACCGGCCCGACGCTGGAAATCTTCTCCTACGACATCTGTCCCGAACACCCCGACATCGCCCCGGATACGCCGGGCTTTTCCCATATCGCCTTTCTCGTGGACGACGTGGCCGGGATGTCCCAGGCCGTGCTCGATGCCGGCGGCACGGCTGTTGGCGCGCTGGCCACTCGTGACGTGCCCGGCGTCGGACGGCTGGTCTTTCGCTATATGCGCGATCCCGAAGGCAACGTGATCGAGCTGCAAAGCTGGAATTAGGGGAGGGGGCAAGGGAAGAGGAAGAGTGCCTCCGGCGGCCGGGGGCCTGAGGCCCCCGGACCCCCCCATTGGGAGAAGTTTTTCATGGGTTTCGGAACCCTCCCCCGACTGGGGCAGGGGAGGGGCCGACAACGACAACGATCCCAAGGCCGTTTCCAGTGCGAGCGTTGTGCGCTATACCGTCTCCGGCGTCGCGCCCGCAGCGGCGTCTTCCATTTTAGTACACGAGCACACCCATGTCCGATTTCGTCCACCTGCATTGCCACACCGAATACAGCCTCCTCGACGGGGCCATCCGCATCGGCGATCTGGTCAAGACTGCGGCCTCGTTTGGTTCGCCGGCCGCGGCCATCACCGACCACGGCAACCTCCACGGCGCGCTGACCTTTTACGACGCGGCCAAAAAAGCCGGCATAAAGCCCATCATCGGCTGCGAGGTCTACGTCACTCCCGGCAGCCGCACCGACCGGGACCCGCGAAGCCCGCGCTACCATCTGGTGCTCCTGGCCCAGAACATGGTCGGCTACAAGAATCTGCTCAAGCTCGTGACCAAGGGCCACACCGAGGGCATGTACTACAAGCCCCGGGTGGACAAGGAGTTGCTTGGCCAATACGGCGAGGGGCTGATTGCCCTGTCGGCCTGCCTCAAGGGCGAGGTCAACCAGAAGCTGTTGAAAGAGGGCAAGGATCAGGCTGTGGCCATGGCCAAGGAGTATGCGGCCCTGTTCCCGGACCGATTCTACCTGGAGATCCAGGCCAACGGCATTCCCGAGCAGACCACCTGCAATAATTTTCTGATCGAGCTTTCCGATCACCTCAAGCTGCCGCTGGTGGCCACCAACGACTGCCACTATCTGCGCGCCGACGACGCCGAGGCCCACGACATTTTGCTGTGTATCCAGACGGCCGCCTGCGTGGACGACGTCAAACGCATGCGTTTTTCCACCCAGGACCTCTATTATCGCAGCCCCGAAGAAATGGCCGCTGCCTTTCCGGACGTGCCGCAAGCCCTGGCCAATTCCTGCGAGATTGCCGAACGCGTCGACCTGACGCTCAAGTTTGGCGACTACCATTTTCCGGTCTACAAGACCCCGCCCGAACAATCCCTCGACGACGTCATGGCCGACATGGCCCGAAAGGGCCTGACCGAACGGCTGACCAAGATGCCGGGCGTGGACGTCAAGGTCTACTGGGAGCGCCTGGAACTGGAACTCGGCGTCATCAAGCAGATGGGCTTCCCGGGCTATTTCCTGATCGTCCAGGACTTTATCAACTGGGCCAAAAACAACGGCATCCCGGTCGGCCCCGGCCGTGGCTCGGCCGCCGGATCGCTGGTGGCCTATGCCCTTCGCATCACCAACCTCGACCCCTTGCCCTATGATCTGCTGTTTGAGCGGTTTCTCAATATCGAACGGGTGAGCATGCCCGATATCGACGTGGATTTTTGCGAACGCCGCCGCCACGAGGTCATCCGCTACGTCACCGAGCACTACGGCGAAGAAGCCGTGGCCCAGATCACCACCTTTGGCACCATGAAGGCCAAGGGCGTGGTGCGCGACGTCGGCCGGGCGCTCGGCATGACCTTTGGCGAGACCGACCGCATCGCCAAGCTCATTCCCGAAGATCTCAAGATGACCATCGACAAGGCCCTGGCCCAGGAGCCGGAATTAAAGACCATGATGGCCCAGGACCCCCGCGTGGCCCGGCTCATCGACGTCTCCCGCCGCCTGGAGGGCTTGGCCCGCCATGCCTCCACCCACGCCGCCGGCGTGGTCGTGTCCGACACGGCCATGACCGAGTATGTGCCGCTGTATAAAGGGAAAAACAACGAAACCGTGACCCAGTGGGACATGAAGCGCGTGGAAAAAGCCGGACTGGTCAAGTTCGACTTCCTCGGGCTCAAGACCATGACGGTCATTGACGACGCCTTGCAGATCATCCGCGAGATGGGCGAGACGCCGCCGGATCTCGACACCTTGCCCTTTACCGACGAGGCCACCTACGATCTCTTTGCCCGGGGCGACACCGACGGCATCTTCCAGGTGGAAAGCCAGGGCATGCGCAAGTATCTGCGGATGCTCAAGCCCAACTGCTTTGAAGACATCATCGCCATGCTGGCGCTGTATCGCCCGGGACCGCTTGGCTCGGGCATGGTCGAGCTGTTTATTCGCCGCAAGCACGGCGAGGACGTGGTCGAGTACCCCCATCCGCGCCTGGAAGAGACGCTCAAGCCCACCTATGGCGTCATCGTCTACCAGGAACAGGTCATGAAGATCGCCCAGGTCCTGGCCAGTTTTTCCCTGGGCGCCGGCGACCTGCTGCGTCGGGCCATGGGCAAGAAAAACGCCGAGGAAATGGCCAAGCAGCGCAGCTTTTTCGTGGAGGGCTGCGCGGGTAACGATATCGAGGCCAAAAAGGCCAATGAAATTTTCGACTTGATGGAGAAGTTCGCGGAGTACGGCTTCAACAAATCCCACAGCGCCGCCTATGCCCTGATTTCCTACCACACGGCCTATTTGAAGGCCCACTATCCGGTGGCCTTCATGGCCGCGCTCATGACCTCGGATATGGAAAATCAGGACAAGCTCCTGCAATACATCGCCGCCTGCCGCGACAACGATCTTGAACTGCTGCCGCCCGACGTCAATGCCGGCTATCCGCACTTTTCCGTCAAGGACAACAAGATTCTCTACGGGCTGGCGGCGGTTAAAAACGTCGGCCGCGACGCCGTGGCCGAGATCGTGGCCGCCCGCGAGGAGGGCGGCCCCTTTACGTCGCTCCTGGATTTCACCAGCCGCGTGAACATGCGCAAGATCACCAAGCGCGTCATCGAATATCTGATCAAATGCGGGGCCTGCGACACCTTTGGCTGTTCCCGGGCCGCCCTGCTGGCCGGCCTCGATCAGGCTGCCGCCCTTGGCCAGAAGCGGGCGGCGGATAAAAACGACGGCCGCCTGTCGCTCATGACGCTTATGCCCGAAAAGCCCCAGCCCACCGTGGGCCTGGGCCTGTCGTGCGCCGAGGCCACGCTGCCGGAATGGCACCATGAAGAGATGATGGCCTTTGAAAAGGAAGCGCTCGGCTTTTACCTGACCAGCCATCCGCTTCTCGCTTTCGAGCGCGATCTGCGGGCCATGCGCTTAACGACCCTGGCCCAGTGCGCCGGCATGGAGCCCGGGGTCGAGGTCAAGGTCGCCTGCATCTGCGTGTCCACCAAGGAGATCATCACCAAGAAAGGCCAGAAAATGGCCTTCAGCAAGCTCGAAGACCACCTTGGCGGCGAGGCCGAGGCAGTGGTCTTTTCCGATGTCTATGCCCTGTCTCGCGAACATCTGGACGCCGATATCCCGCTTTTCATCACGGCCAAGATCGGCAACTCGGATCAGGCTGAGGGCGAGGGCAAAAAGGTCATCAAGCTCCAAGCCGTGCGTATCGATCCCCTGTCCACGATCATCGGCGGCAGCGATGAGCCGGTGGAAGTCCTGGTGGCCTGCCCCGACGACAACCCCGTGGCCCTGGAACCCCTGGCCCGGATTCTCAAGAAATACCACGGCCAGTGCACCGTGCATCTGGTGCTGAACCTGCCCCGGGCCGTGTGCCGGCTGCGGCTCGGGCACGAATACGGCGTCAAACGCTGTCCGGAACTGCGCCGCGAACTCGACGCCTTCGAGCAGGGAGCCATTGGCCGGTAGGGAAGTGGAAAGGCGAAGGTGGTGTAAAGGCGAACGCGAAGACGAAGGCGAAGACTGGGGCGCTGCCCCAGGCCCCGCCGGGGGCTTGAAGCCCCCGGACCCCCCATCTGTGGGGCGAAGAGTTCTGTGTTGGGTCAATAAGAACACCCGCCCCATCCAGGGGGTCCGGGGGGGATGCATCCCCCCGGCAGAGCCTCTCCTGGCCGCCGGAGGCGCACGGCGGGAATGATTGCGGAGGGGTGCCGATGGGCCGCAGACTGCACATAGCCATCGTGACGTACAACAGACTGGAATCGACCATACAGTGCATAGAATCCGTCGTGGCCAAGACGGATACGGATTTTCGGCTGACCGTTGTCGACAACGGCAGCAAACAGGAAACAGTCGCCTATCTGCTGCGGTTGTATAATAAAAAAATTATTGATGATTTGTATTTGTTCGAAAAGAACATGGGTGTGGCCTGCGGCTATAATTTCGCCTTGTCGATTTCAAAAGAGCCTTTTTTTGTCAGATTGGACAACGACATCATCATCCAGGACAAATCCTGGGCCAATGTGTTGATGGAGGCTCTGACGACGCGCCCCGAGACCGGAACCGTGGGCTTTCATGTCTGGGCCAATTGCCCGGAAGATACGATTGCCGCCTTGCGCGATTGCGTCGTCTTTGTGCCCAGGAGCTTTACGACCGGGGCCTGCTCAATGTCCCGGCGCGATGTCCATGAGCGGTTGGGCTTTTGGTGCGAGGATTACGGCCTCTACGGCGAAGAGGACGCCGATTTCGGCTTTCGTCTGCATCAGGCCGGGTTTATCGCCGGGTATATCGACAAACGCGGCAGGTATATCCAGCATGAGCACACGCCGTATGAAACGGACGACGTCGGACCGCTTCGCAACAACAAGAATCGCGTTGCGACGCTGCGACTGTTTTTACTCAATAAGTTCATGTACAAAAACGGGTTGCGCGATCTTTTTATGCATCGGAAATATGATGCCCGGGTTGACGGCCTCAACGTGACCTTTGCCGAAAATCCGGAGTATGCCCGCTACATGGAAGAGGTCGTAAAGCTTGGCCGGAAAATGGAACCGGTCCTGGCCGCTGATTTGGAGCAGTATTACAAACAACGCTGAGAAACGGCGCAGTATCCGGGAGCGGCAGCGTCCCCCTGGCCGCCGGAGGCACGGACATGACGGAACAGCGCAAGGGTCGCTGGCGGTTGACGGTCACCGAGGGTTTTTGCGCCTCGCATTGTCTGCGGGGCTATGAAGGGCCGTGCGAAAATCTGCACGGCCACAACTTTGGCGTCGAGGCTGTGGTCGAGGGGGAACGCCTTGACCCCAAGGTGGAATATCTGGTCGATTTCAAGGTGCTGCGCGGCCGGTTGCGCCAGATTCTGGGCGAACTGGATCACCGGCACTTAAACGATCTGCCGGCATTTTCACTGGAAAACCCGTCGTCGGAGAATCTGGCCCGGCATATCTACCGCCGCCTTGAGGCGGCCATTACCGGCGAACCGGTGCGGCTGGTCAGCGTGTCGGTGTCGGAGAAAGAGGCCAGCAAGGCGACCTATATGGAATATTAGGGTCGGGGAAACACGAGAACGCCATGCCGCAACAGGTCCATATCGCCGTTGTCACCTACAACCGGCTGCCGTCCACCATCCGCTGTCTGGAGACCATCCGGGAACGCACCCGGGCGGCCTACCGCCTGACCGTGGTGGACAACGCCAGCCGGGACGACACCCGGGATTATCTGCTGCATCTGCGCCGCAAGGGCGTTATCGACGACCTGTATCTGTTCGATCGCAACATGGGCGTGGCCTGCGGCTACAATTTTGCCTTGTCCGTGTCCCGGGAGCCGTTTTTCGTGCGTCTGGACAACGACATCCTCATCGAGGACCCGGCCTGGGCCGATGTGCTCATGCAGGCCTTGACGCGGTGTCCGCAGATCGGTTCGGTGGGATTTCACATCTGGCCGGGGACGCCCGAGGAGTGCGATCCGCGCGGGGGGGACGGCGTCACCTTTGTCCAGCGTTCCTTCACCAGCGGGGCCTGTTCGATGTCGCGTCGCGAGGTCCATGAGCAGCTGGGGTTCTGGTGCGAGGACTACGGCATCTACGGCGAAGAGGATTCCGATTTCGGCCTGCGCCTGGGACTGGCCGGGCTTGTGGCCGGCTATATCGACAAGTGCAACCGGTATGTGCGCCATGAACACACGCCCTATGATACGGACGACGTTGATCCATTGCGCAGCAAAAGCAACCGCCTGGCCTCCCTGGAAACTTTTTTCCTCAACAAATTCATGTATGAAAACGGGCACCGTGAACTGTTTATGCAACGCCGCTACGACACGGTGGTGGATGGAGTGCATGTTTCGTTTCAGGAAAACCCTGCCTACGCCCGGTTCATGGACGAGGTGGCCCAGTTGCGCCACAAGCTGGCGCCGGCCCTAGCCTACTCGCTGCAGGAATATTTAAACGAAGGCTGACGCCGGACGTCCCGGACCTTGGCCGGCGACACGGGGCCGGCCGGGTCGATTTTGCCGGGACCTCTTGACGCCGCCCGGTCTTTCGGCGCAAACCCTAACGGTGGCAAGGCGCGACAGGCTGTCGGGTCGGCCCCGGAGCAAGGCATGGAACGTGCGGTGACCCGCAAGGTATTTCAGACGATATCCCATCCCGGGGACAGCCGGCGGCTGGCCAAGGAAGTGGTGGACTATCTGGCCGGATATATCGCCGACGGCGACATCCTCCACGATCTGGACATCATTCTGACCGAAGCCTGCGCCAACGTCTGCCGCCATGCCTACGGCGGCGAGCCGGGGCCGCTGGAAGTGCGGCTGACGGTCACTCCCGGAGCCTGGATCGAACTGGAAATTGTGGACTGGGGCCGGGGATTCGGTTCCGGGGTGCGATTTGAAAATCCCGGTCCCGATGCCGAGGGCGGCCGGGGCCTGTATATCATGCGCATGTTGGCCAACGACTGTCAGGTCAAACGCCGGGACAGGGAAAACGTGGTCTTTATCCATAAGGACATAGGGGCGGCGCTGTGGAAAACCTGACGATTCGGCGTGAGGGCGGGGCATTGCTGCTCAAGTACGCCGGTGAAATTACCTTGGAGATGACGACCGACCTCAAGCGACGCCTGGACGCGGAGCTTACTGAGGGCGATGTGAGCACCGTGATTATCGACCTTTCTGCCGTGCCGTTTATGGATTCCTCGGGTATCGGCTTTTTGGTTTCCGTCAACACGCGCATGAAAAGCGCCGGCAAGTCTTTTTATCTCTATCAGTTAAGCCCGGCCGTGGAAAAGACCCTGGGGTTGGTGCAGTTGATCGGCTTTTTCACCGTGCTGCCGGATGAAAGGGCGCTTACCGGAGTGTGTGGCTAGGCCTGATCCCGCCGGGGCTTCGCCGGCCTATGCGGCCGAGGCGGTGTTGGCGGACGGGATTGTCGCCGATGTGCGGCTTCGGGTTGGCGGCAAGACCTGGACCCTGGGCGGCCGGCATGGTCCGGCAGCCGAACAGGCGCGGGCCGAGGCGGCCATGGCCGGCGGCGGCCTGCCGGTCTTTTTCGGGGCCGGCCTGGGACTGGCCGCCAGTCGTTGCCGGGAGGCCGGGACGTCGGTGGTTGTGGTGGACCGGGACCCGGCCATAGCGGCCCTGACCGGCGCGGCCGACCGCTTGGCCGGTGATCCCGGGGCGCTTTGGATCGACGAGGCCGATCCGGTCCGGACGGCGGAGAGGGTCCGGGCCTTTGCCGCTGCAAACGGCCTGTCCGCCTGGACGATTTCGTCGCATCCGGTCCAGCGACGCCTCCATCCGGCCTATTTTGCCGCGCTGGCTGCGGCCCTGGCCCCGGACCCTGTTTCGCCCCCGCCGCGCTGGCAAAACGCCTTGCCCCGTGTGCTGTGCCTGACCAACAAGCTTTTTTTGCTGGGCGAGGTCATGGCCGCCTGTTCCCGTCTGGGCGCGCCCTGCCATTACCTCGAAACCGGCCCCGAGCTTGACCGCGACGACTTCATTGCCATGGTGCGCCGGGTCGTGGCAGATTTTCGGCCCGATTTCGTCCTGACCGTCAACCATCTGGGCGTGGACCGCCAGGGCGTGCTGCTGGAACTGCTCGAAGCCCTGCGCCTGCCCCTGGCCTCGTGGTTCGTGGACAGCCCGGAACTGATCTTGCCGCTCTATGCCCCGGCCGTGACCCGGGAGACCGTCCTTTTCACCTGGGACGCCGACAGCGTCGCGCCGCTTGCCGCTGCCGGCTTTCCCCAGGTCCACTACCTGCCCCTGGCCGCTGACGAGACGCGCTTTTGTCCGCGTCCGGCCTTGCCGGCCGACCATCCCTGGCGCTGCCGGGTGTCCTTTGTCGGCAACTCGATGACGCGAAAGACCCGCCTGCGCCTGGCCGCTGCTGCGCCGCCGCCGCTTCTGGCCGGGGCCTTTGGCGAACTGGCCGACTCCTTTGGCGCGTCAGACGCCCGCACCGTGCGGGAGCATCTTGCCAAGGTCCGGCCGGAGCTGCTCCCGGCCTACGAAGCCCTGGGCAGCATCGAGCGCCGGTTGGCCTATGCCACCGCCGTCATCTGGGAGTCCACCCGGCGCTACCGGGCGGATTGCGTCAGCCGCATCCTGCCCTGGCAGCCGATTCTGGTCGGCGATCCGGGCTGGCGGGAAACCTTTGCCGGCCAGGGCCGGGACTGGCGCTACCAGGCCGAGCTGGCCTACTACGACCAACTCCCGGATTTTTATCCGCTCTCGGACATCAATTTCAACGCCACCAGCCTCCAGATGAAGGGGGCCGTTAACCAGCGGGTGTTTGACGTGCCGGCCTGCCGGGCGTTTCTTTTAACCGACGCCAGACGGCAGATGGAGCGCCTGTTCGAGCCGGGGCGCGAGGTGGCGGTCTACAATCATCCCGAGGAAATCGGCGAATGCATCGCGCGTTATCTGGCCGACCCGGCCGCCCGGGAGCGCATCATGGCGGCCGGGCATCGTCGCCTGCTGGCCGAGCACACCTACCCCCGGCGAATGACCGAGCTTTTTGCCGTCATGCGGGCCACGTTCGGGAGCTAGGGCCGCGTCTCGCGTGCCTGCGACCGCAGTGTTGCGAGAGCAAGAACCAGGATCGAGTGTTGCCCGGTGCATGCACAACAACGAATATCGCGGACGCGACACGAGGGACGGGCTATGGCGGGACAGTATGCGACCATGCCCCGGGAGCTGGCCCGCCTGTTGGCCATCGGCGGCACAGGGGCCGGTCTGATCCCGGCCCGGGACGCCGCCGTGGCGGCCGGGGAGGGGGCTTCGGCCCTGGCCGACGCCCTGGCCCTGGCCGTGTGGGAGGACGCGCCCTTTGACGCGGCTGCCGCCCGGCTGGTTGCCGCCCGCCTGGGAACGGCGTCCCCGGCCGGACAGGTCGCGGCAGCGGTGGCGGCGGCCGCCGCCCCGGCCTGTCCGGAGCCGTATTTCGAGCGGCTGGCCGCCCGGCGCGAGAGTGCCCGGATGGCGGCCTATCTGCTGGCCCGACACCACAAGGCCCCGGGCGAGGTCGGCGTCCTGGCCCGGCTGGCGACGGTGACCCCCATGCTGCCGGCCGGGTCCGACACCCGGGAGATCGAGGCCGCCTTTGCCGGCCTGGGCGGGGCGTTGTCCGGCCCAGGCCGCCTGATCGCCGGCGAGCTGGCCCTGCTGGCCGGCCGGGCCGGGGAAGCCGAGGCCCATCTGCGGCTGGCGGCAACCGACCGGCCCAATGGCGCAGCCGCCTTCCGGCTGGCCGAGGCCAAGCTGGCCCAGGGCGCACGCGAGGCGGCGCTTGGCCACTACGCCGCAGCCCTGTCCCTTCGCCCCTTCGACCGCCTGCTGACGGCCCGGTTCGCCGACGTGGCCGCCGGCCTGGACCGGCAGACCGTTCCGCTGCCCGGGTCCGTGGCCGTCCTGGTCTATTGTTATAACAGCCCGGCGCTTCTGGCCCGGACCCTGGACGCCCTGGCCGGGACCGATTGGACCTATGCCCCGGGGGCGCATTTGGTGGTGCTGGACAACGGCAGTCCGGGATCGGCCGTGGCCGAGGTGTTGGCCGGGGCGGCCGCCCGGTTCGGGGAGCGCCTTGCGACGGTGCGCCTGCCGGTCAATATCGGCGCGCCGGCTGCCCGCAACTGGCTGGCGGCCCTGCCCGAAGTGCGAGCCAGTGCGTTTGCGGCCTACCTCGACGACGACGCCCTGGTGCCGCCGGACTGGCTTGGCCGCTTTGGCGCAGCCGTGGCCGCCTGTCCCGGGGCCGGGGTCTGGGGTTGTCGGGTGCGCGGCCTTGAGGCCCCGGCCTATGTCCAGTCCGGCGACGCCCATCTGCTGCCCACGCCCCGCGAGCCGGGCACGCTCGGCCGGGGATTTGAACTGGCCCGGCCGTGGCTCTCCTCCCCGGACTGGGGCCAGTTTGGCCTTTCGCGGCCCTGCGCGACCGTGACCGGCTGCTGCCACCTTTTTGCCGGACCGGTCCTGGCCGGCCTTGGCGGCTTTGACCTCCGTTTTTCTCCCACCCAGTACGATGATCTCGACCATGACCTGCGGCTGCTGGCGACCGGCAAAACCCCGTATTATTGGGGCCATCTGACCGTCCTGCACGCCAAGGCCACCGGAGCCTCGGGCAACGTCGGCGGGGCAGGCTATGGCCAGGGCTTTGCCAATCAGCTCAAACTGCACGGCAAATATGACGATGCCGCCCTGGCCGCCGCTGCCGCTACGGCCTTTGCCGCCCTGGCCGCCGACCAGGCCGCCAAGGAGCAGACCCTCTCCGGCCGGGGGGCCGCTCAGCCGATCGCAGTACCAGCCAGGCCGGATGGGCCGGGCTACGCGGACGGATCTCCCGGGGAAAATGGCCATGGCCGTTAGCGCCGACACCCGGCCCATTGCCGTCATCCAGACCCAGCGCATGGGGGATCTGATTCTCACCTATCCGCTGCTGCTCTGGCTGGCCCGCAGCCATCCCGGACAGGCGGTGACGGTGGTGGCCGAGGCCTCTTTTGCCGGCTCCTTGTCCGCCATCAGTCCCACGGCCGAGTACGTGCCCCTGGAGCGCGCCCGGGAGCGGCTCTGCGGCCGGGAGCACAGTCTGGTCGTCAACCTGGGCATTCGGCCCGAAGCGGCCCGGCTGGCCGGCGAGATTCCGGCCGAAACCCGGCTTGGGCCGGTGGCCGACCCGGCCGGGGTCGTTCGGGTGCGCGGCGACTGGCAGCTCTACCGGGCCTCGGTCGTCCACCTCAATCGCCACAGCCGCTTTCACTGGGCAGAATTTAACGCCCTGGATCTGGTTCCAGCCGGGTTGATCGCCCAGACCACCTGGCCGGCTCCGCGCCAAGGCGGTCCGGGGCGGCGCACGGTGGGGCTGTTTCTGGGGGCCAGCCAGCCGGAAAAGCGGCCCGGCCCGGCCTTTTTTGCAGTCCTGGCCCGGGAGCTGGCGCGCCGGGGGCTGGTGCCGGTGCTCCTTGGCGGCCCGGAGGAGGTCGACCTTGGGACCGAGGCGGCCCGGCTGGCCGGGGTCCCTGTCTCCAACCTGTGCGGCCGGCTGGGACTCAAGGAACTGGCCATGATGGGCCAGCGGATGGACCTGCTCGTCACCCCGGACACCGGTCCCATGCATCTGGCCGCCTGGACCGGCTGGCGGGTGCTCAATGTGTCTGTCGGGCCGGTCAGTCCCCACGAGACCGGCCCCTACCAGCCCGGCCATTTCATCCTGCGCCCGCAGTTGTCCTGCCGGAACTGCTGGAGCTGTTTCCGGGAATCGGTGGTCTGCCGGGACCGGCTTGACCCGGCCCGGGTGGCCTATGTGGCGGCCCGGCTGGCCCGGGGTGAGGATGCGCGCCTGGCCGGGGCGAATATCCCGGGCTTTGAGCTGTTGCGCACGGCCATGGACGCCTATGGCCTGCGCCGCCTGGAACCGTTGTCGCCCACTGTCGGCGCCGGGCCAGACGCCAGGGAGTTGGTCGGTGAATTCTGGCGGGCGGCCTTTGGCCATTTTTTCGGACTGTGGGAGGCGGACCTGCCGCGTGGCGCGGCCGCGGCTTTGGCCGGCGGCCATCCTGCGCTGCATCGCGCCCTGTCCCGGGGGCTGGCCCGTCTGGGCGGCGCGCTTGGCCGCGAGGTGCGCCGGGGGAGCATCCCCGACGCCTCCTTCGCCGCGGCCTTCGCCCCGGGGATCAGGCCCCTGGCCGGTTATCTCGAACGGCTGCTGCAAAACAGCGACAGCGACCGGACCTCCCGTCTGGCCTGCCTGACCCTGCTTGAGCGCACCGCCGGCCTGTTTGCCGGCTGACCAACCGGAAAAAAACTCCCCATGCTTCTGCCGTGCTTTGACAATATGTTGTCATAGCACGGTTTTTTTATTTGGAACGGGTCTTGAAGTTATGTGCCGGCAGGAGGCCCGGTATGCAAATTCTTCCCCTGATCCAAAGCCGCACCGCAAGCAGCACAGCTGATGCCGCCCTGATGGGCAGCGCCGGACTTGGCAGCCGCCAATCGGCTCTTTTCGCCAGTATCCTTGACAGCGCCCGGACCGGCTCCTCCTCCAGCACGGCGCTCTCGACCACAACGAATCAGTCCCAGACCCAGGATGCTGCGGATCTGACCGAGGCCGCCGCCGCTCCCAGTGATGAAGACCTCAAGAAGCTCCCCATGACCCGGGAAGATATTGCCGCCCTGCGGCCCGAGCTCAAGGACCAGGGGTTCACCGACGAAGAGCTCGACGCCCTGGAAGAGCGGGCCGGCGACGGCAAGAGCCTGACCTGGGGCGAGCTTATGACCGAAGTCGAAAAGAAGGTCGCAACCACCGAGAAGTCGGGAAAAAAGACCATTTCCAACGACGACCAGGTCCAGCTGCTCGGCCTTTTTGGCAAGCTCGGCTTCACCCAGGACGAATCCCAGAAGATGATCGACGCCCTGTCCCGGGGCGAAACCCAGTCGGTGTGGTCTTCTGTCAACGGCAAGCTTGACGCACTCTCGGGCAACGAATCGTTTAGTCTCAATGCCTCGGAACTGACCACCCTGGGCCGGGCCATGAATCTGTCCGACGACGCCCAAGCCCGGCTGGCCGCCCTGTTTACCCAGTCCGGGGCCGAGGCCGGGCTGTCCGGTCAGGGGCTGGTCACCGCCATGGGGCTGGTCAAAAACGAACTGGCGGCCCAGATCGGCAAGGAAAACCAAGCCCTGTCCGATTTCCGCGACGCAGCGTCTTCGGTCCTGGCCAATGCCTGGCAGCGGGAAGCGACAAGCCGCAATTCCGATCTGCACCAGGACGATGTGGCCCGCAAGGCCGGCCAGATTGTGGCCATGAGCAATGGGCAGGGCAATGGGGCTTCCGGACTCGACGCCCTGGCCGACGTTCCCCTGGCCGGGCAGGGCGTTGCTCAGGATACGGACCCGACCGCCGGCAGCGCCAAGACCTCCGCCAGTGCCGGCGCGGCAACAGGCGAGCAAACAGCCCAAGCGACCCATACAGCCGCTTCCCAACCGACCGTGACGGCCGAACTGGCCGGCAAGGCCGGAGCCGTGGCCGCCGAACAGGCGGGGCTCGCCGGTCAACCCGACGAGGCCGCCCTGGCTCAAAAGACGGTCCAGTCCGATACCGCTGCCGGGTCCACGCAAAAGACCACCGCCGTAACCCAGGCCGCCGCCGGCCAGACAACCGCGAATTTTTCTGGCGGCCAGCAGGGCGCGTCCGGCGAGAACGCCTTTGGCCAGCCCGGCCAGGACGGGTCCATGGCCGAGCTTATGAGCAAGATCCGTTTCGGCGGCAAGGCCGACGCCGCCAGCCTGACGACCCAGACCGCCGAGGCCACGCCGGTCCTGGCCGCCATGGACGCCCTGAAGACGTCAACGGCCAATCAGTCGGGCAAGACCCTTGATCCGGCCCTGGCCGCCCGGGTGGCCAAGCAGGTCGAAACCGGCATTTTAAAGGGCGTCGCCCAGGAAGCCAAGCAGCTCACCGTCAACCTGACCCCGGACGAACTGGGCCCCGTTTCGGTGACGCTTTCCGTCAAGGACAAGGAAGTCCGCGCCGTGATCACCGCCGACAACGCCGACGCAGCGGCCGCGTTGCAGGAGCAGGCCGGCAAGATCAAGCAGACCCTGGAAGACCAGGGCTTCAAGGTCGCCAAGCTCGATGTGCAGACCGGACTGGCTCAGGACAATCAGGCCGGTTGGGACAGCCCCGAACGCCACAATGAAGCCCGTGAGCAGCGCGAGGCCCAGGAGCGTATCCGCTCTTCGGTCCGTCTGGCCCGGGAAGCCGCCGCAAGTGACTTTGACAGTTCCGCCATACCGGGGGCCATGACAGCCCGAGCCTCCGGCCTCGACCTTTTTGCCTGATAACGGAGTAGGCCATGAGTTACGTCAGCAGCCTTCTTGCCTCCACCTCGAGCAGCACCGCCAGCTCGACGACGAAGGACTCCGGCACGTCTTCGTTGGGGATGGACGCCTTCCTGCAGCTGCTTGTGACCCAGCTGCAGTACCAGGATCCTCTCAGTCCCATGGACGACAAGGAATTCGTGGCCGAACTGGCGCAGTTCTCAAGCGTGGAGCAGCTCACCGAGATCAATACCGGCATCGAAAAACTGTCCACCATCGGCCAGGAACAGCAGCTTCTTGGGGCTGTCAATTTTATAGGCAAGACCATCGAAGCAACTGGCACAGCCATCGGACTCACGGACGGAGATGCCACCGCAGTGACCTTCACATTGCCAGAGGATGCCTCCACCTGTCTGGTCAACATCTTGGACAGCAGCGGCAACATCGTGCGCACCGTGGACACCGGGGCTGCCAAGGCCGGTCAGGTGGAATTTGACTGGGACGGCAAGGATTATGACGGCAATGTCATGGATGACGGGCAGTACCAGGTGGCCGTCACGGCCACCAACGCCGATGGCGACGTCATGAAGGTTTCCTCTACCATGACCGGCACCGTCACCGGCATCCAGCAGGTCAGCGGAACATACTATCTCGATATCGGCAACGGCCGCAATGTGGCCTTCTCCGACATCACCAACGTCGTCAATTCGTCGAGCGCAGGCGATAGCAAGTCCTAGGCCGGCGCGGAAAAGATAAGGAAAGGAGTTAGTTATGGCAGTCGGATTAGGAACATCCATGTGGTCCGGGGTTTCGGGCCTGCTGGCGAACTCGACGAAGATGAGCACCATCGGCAACAATTTGGCCAACGTCAACACCGTGGGCTTCAAGGGCGCGCGAACCGATTTCATGGACCTCATGAGCGCCGACGTCGGCACCGCCGCCGGCGTCAAGCAGATCGGTCGCGGCGTGCGCGTGGGCACGGTGGTGTCGGATTTCTCCCAGGGAGGTCTTGAGACCACCAGCGAGAACCTGGACATGGCGATCAGCGGCAACGGCTTTTTCATGGTCAAGCAGAAGAGCCAGGTCGGGTCCAACGGCAAGATGCTCAACACCGGCAACACCACCAACTACTATACCCGGGCCGGAAACTTCAGCTTCGATTCCGACGGCTACCTGACCAGCCCGCAGGGTCTGGCTGTCCAGGGGTGGAAGGTGGATCAGGACCGCATGGATTCAGCCGACGCCGCCGGCACGGTTTTAAGCCAGGTGCCGGTGACCGGCGAGATTCAGGATATTCGCCTCACCCAGTTCACCAGTCCGGCCAAGGCCACGTCCAGCATGACCATGGTCACCCAGCTCGATTCCGATACGACCAGCCAGAATACCCGTACCGTCGGCACCGATTACTATTCGGCCATGACCGCCCAGTGGAACGGCACCTCCAGCCCGGCCATGCCGTCCACGGCGTATGGCTACCAGACCACCATGAAGGTCTACGACGAAAACGGATCGCCCCATACCCTGACCACCTATTACGACAAGATCACCAGCTCCGACGGCAAGGATTACTGGGAATACTGCGTCACCTGCGATCCCAGCGAGGACGGCCGCATCGATTCCGCCGGCAACCCCATCGCCGGAACGGCCACTGCCGGCCTGCTTATGACCGGCACCATGACCTTCGACTCTTCGGGCAGCCTGGAAAATATGAGTTCCTATACCCTGCAGGCCAGCAACGCCGTCGGCGGCGCCTTCAACAACACCCAGTGGGCGGCGGCCAGCGTGAAAAACGGCTATCCGGTCTTTACCGCCAACTTCAAGTCCGTCTCCGGCGCGAGCTTCACCGATTCGCCCAATGCGCTCAACATTGCCCTCAATGTCGGCCTCAGCAACAAGAAGGGTTTTGTGGCCGGAGCCAACGGCACGCTGCTCTCCGCTGCCGACACTTCCGGCGATCCCCTGGACTTGGTCTCGTTTAACCCGGCCACAACCACGGTCAACAGCACCGTGACCACCAGTTACGCGACATCGTCCTCCACCGTGTTCAGTTCGCAAAACGGCTACACCTCGGGCCTTTTGACCAGCGTCTCGGTGGATGCCGACGGCATCCTGACCGGCACCTTCTCCAACGGCCAGACCCAGAAGCTGTGGGCCCTGGCCCTGGCCAACTTCACCAACACGCAAGGCCTAAGCCGCCAGGGCAGCAACCTCTACGCCGCCACCCTGGAATCCGGCCAAGGCACGACCAACCGGGCCAACACCGGTTCCGTGGGCTCTATCTCGGGCAACACCCTGGAAACCTCCAACGTGGACATGGCCACGGAAATGGTCAGCATGATCCTCACCCAGCGCGGGTTCGAGGCCAACAGCAAGACCATTACCACCGTCGACTCCATGCTTTCGGAAGTCATTCAGCTCAAGCGGTAAACCGGGCCGGCCTCCGGCTGGGTCGATCCAAACCGCCCCCTGGTCAAAATGGCCGGGGGGCGGTTTCGTTTGGCCCGGCTCGGCAAAGGTTGCCTGCCGGGCGGCGTCCGGCAAGGCGAACCAGGCTGTGGCCGGGGTGTTGTGCTGGTTTATTGGCGAAGCGGGCGGAACTTTTTTTCCCAGGGACCAATCATCGAATAGTAACCATATTGAATTAAAGAATAAAATGACTTTGGAACGCCTCCTGCTTTAACTAGGCAAAACCAACACGGATCGTCTGGTTGCAACAAGGAGGTTTCTATGTCTCTGGTTATCAATCACAACATGATGGCTGCCAACGCCTCGCGGAATCTGTCCAATTCGTATGGCGCTCTGGCGACTTCGACCCGCAGATTGTCTTCGGGCCTGCGCATCACCACTGCCGCCGACGATGCGGCCGGACTGGCCATCCGCGAGCTGATGCGGTCGGATATTTCCACGCTCAACCAGGGCGTGCGCAACGCCAACGACGCCATCTCGCTGATCCAGACCGCCGACGGCGCGTTGCAGGTTGTCGATGAAAAGCTCATTCGCATGAAGGAACTGGCCGAACAGGCTGCCACCGGCACCTATACCTCGGCCCAGCGCCTGATCATCGACTCCGAATACCAGGCCATGGCCTCGGAAATCACCCGAATCGCCAGCGCCACGGATTTTAACGGCATCTATCTGCTCAACGGCAACCTTTCCAGCACGACCCATAACGGCAGTGCGTTGACGCCCCAGGGCAAGCTCAAGGTCCACTTCGGCACCGGCAACTCCAGCTCCGAAGACTACTATTACGTGCAGATCGGGTGTTCCACGGCCTCGGCCTTCGGTCTTGGCATGGGCGCTGCCAGCACCAGCCCGGGCGGACGCAGCATTTCCACCCAGGATCTGGCCCAGAAGGCGCTTGAAGCCATCACCGCCGCCATCGTGTCCAAGGATAAGATCCGGGCCAACCTCGGCGCGTTGCAAAACCGCCTGGAAAACACCATCTCCAACCTGCAGATCCAGGCCGAAAACCTGCAGTCGGCCGAATCGCAGATTTCCGACGTGGACGTCGCCACGGAAATGACGGAATTCGTGCGCAACCAGATTCTCACCCAGTCGGCCGTGGCCATGCTGTCCCAGGCCAACTCGCTGCCCAAGATGGCCATGCAGCTCATTAGCGGCTAACCCTGAGAGAGAAGGCGAGCACCATGGAAAAGGACCAGGGAGGCGTGGATCGCGGGATTGCGATCCCTCCCTGGTCCGATGCCGCAAGCGCGCCCGGCCTGACGGAAATTTGACGCCCCATTCGGAGGGGGCTGCGGCCTCAACCGGCGGGGGAGTCGTCCGAAGGCTTCTGTCCCAGGGCCACCAGGGCCATATGGGCCGCCATCTGTTCGGCTTTTTTGACGCTTTTTTCCGTAGCCAGAATTTCCCGGCCGCACGGCAGGGTCAGACGCACTTCGAAACGCTTGTCGTGTTCCGGCCCGGCGCTGCCGAGCAGGGCATAGACCGGCCGGGTCTTGTGGGTCCTTTGCGTGTACTCCTGCAGGCGGCTTTTGAAATCCTTGGCCTTGGGCGCGGCCGGCCGGGCCGGCCACGACCCGGCGAACACCCGGGCCACAAAGGTCTGGGCCGCTTCGTAGCCGCCGTCCTGGAAAATCGCCCCCACCACAGCCTCGAACACGTCGCTTAGCAGCGAAGCCCGTCCCCGGCCTCCCTGGTTTTCCTCCCCCCGCCCAAGCAGCACGTGGTTCTCCAGGCCCAGGCGTCTGGCCATGACGGCCAGACTCGATTCATTGACGAGCTGGGAGCGCAGCAAGGTCAGCTCGCCTTCCGGAGCCTCGGGGAACCGGGCAAAAAGTTCCTCTGACACGCACAGCTCCAGGACCGCGTCGCCTAAAAATTCCAGCCGTTCGTTATGTCCGGCGCTCTCGCCGCGTTCATTGGCAAAAGAACTGTGGGTCAGCGCCACGGTCAGCAGCCGGGGATCGGCAAATTCGTGGCCAAGGGAGAGGGCGCTGGAGGTTTCGGGCGTTGCCGGGGTTTGATCCGGATCCTTTGCAGGAACTGACGATGCGGGCATGCTGGCTCCATGGGCTGTTGCGTCGTGACGGCGCAGAGGCGGGGAATTCGCGCGGGTGCTGTTGACGCGGCAGCATAGTCTTTTTGAGGGCCGATTCCAACCCGGGGAGGGGCGGGAATCGGTTTTTGCGCCAAGGCCGGCCAATTGTCTTGATTATCATGGCCGGGGAAGGCATTTTGGGGGCAGCTGCCGCCGTGCCCGGTCACGGCAGGCCGCATGAGCGCTTCCCGGCGGGAGCGCAGCAGGAGGCGGGCATGGCTGGATTGTATGTGGGAGCGACGGCCGGATATTCGGGCAAGAACATGGTGGTCATGGGCCTTGGCCTGCGCCTGCAAAAAGAGGGCTACAAGGTCGGCTATCTCAAACCCGTGGGGGCCGTGCCCAAGGAAATTGACGGCCGTCTGTGGGACGAGGACGCCTACCATGTCCAACGGATTTTGCGGACGCACGAAGAACCGGAAACGCTGACCCCGGTCATTGCCACCCATGATTTCCAGGTCCGGGCCTTTCGCAACCAGGTCGGCGACGTCATGGAGTCCATCCGGGACGCCTACGCCACGGTCAGCGCCGGCAAGGACGTGACCATCGTCGGCGGGTCCGGCGGGATGCACACCGGCCGCTACTGCCAGGCCGACGGCGTGCGCGTGGTGCATGAACTGGGCCTCAAGGCCGTGGTCATCGACCGCTATTCCAAGGAACTCAACTACGACTATCTGCTCGTGCTCAAGGAGCAGCTCGGCGACCACTTGGCCGGCGTCATCTTAAACGACGTGGCTCCCAATTTCATGGACGAGACGACCAAGCTCATCGTCCCCTTTCTGCGCGACCGGGGCATTCGCGTCCTTGGCGTCATCCCCAAGGACCCGCTCATGGGGGCCATCAAGGTGTCTGATCTGGCCGACCGGCTCGGCGGCAAGGTCATAAGCGCCCATCACAAGTCCGACCGCATCGTGGAGAGTTTCCTCATCGGCACCATGCAGGTGGAAAACTTCATGACGCATTTTCGACGCCAGAAGAATTCCGCCATCATCGTCGGCGGCGACCGCTCCGACGTCCACCTCGTGGCCCTTGAGGGCGACAGCCCCTGTCTGGTGCTGACCGGCAATCTGTACCCCAACGACATCATCCTCACCCGCTCCGAGGTGCTGGAGATTCCCATCATCGTGGTCCGGGAAGACACCTATACCGTGGCCAAAAAGATGGAAACGCTCCTTATGCGCCACAAGTTGCGCGATGAGATCAAGATCCGCCAGGGCGCCCAACTCATTAACGCCAATCTCGATTTCACGGTCCTGCGGGAACAGCTCGGGCTCTAGCGTCCAGTCCTTGGCCTTTTGGGGGCCACGTATTGCAACAACGAGGCTGCGGGCGTTCGCCAGAGTGACAGAGGCCAGCGTTTGGACGGGCCGCAGCCCAAGGCCGGGCCTGCCTCGGCTCCCCGGGGGCCGGGGCAAAATTGCCGGATGCGCCGGCCGCAAATTCGGGGCAAGCGTGTGGCCTTTGCCGGCAAGCGGTCGGGAATGGTCCCCCGGACAGGGCCTCGCCGCTTGCCAAAACCGCCAAATTCGGGCATCGGCCTGCCCACCCGTTCCCTGAAGGGATCCTGCCCGAGGAGGTTTCATGGGCGACAGGCTCCTGGCCGAAATCGTCACCCCGGACGTCATTTCCATTGCCCCGGATGCGCCGGCCCGCGAGGGCCTGGAGATCATGCGGCGACGCGGCATTTCCTGCCTGGTGGTTACCGATGACGGGATGCCGGTCGGCATCATCACCGAACGCAATGTCCTGTGGGCGGCGGCCCATCGCAACGAGGACTTCGCCGAGCGCCCGGTGCGCGAGCTGATGAGCGCGCCGGTGGTTACCGTGGCCGAGGACACGGTGCTGCTTGAAGCCTATCATCTGCTGTCCAGCAAACGCCTGCGCCATCTGGTCATGGTGGACGCGGCCGGCAAGGCCAGGGGCGTGCTCACCCAGTCCGATCTGGTCGAGCGGCTTGGCTATGATTCCCTGTCCGAGATAAAGCGCGTCAGCGAGATCATGACTCGCGAGGTGGTCACGGTCGGCGGCAACATCACCGTGCGCGAGGCCGTCGGCCGTATGGCCGACCGCTCCATTTCCTGTCTGATCGTGGCCCGCGACGGCCGCCCGGCCGGCATCATCACCGAGCGCGACGTGGTGCGGCTCTTGGCCGACAGTCCCCATATGGGGCGGCTTAAGCTTTACGACATCATGAGCTGTCCGGTGGTGTGCGTGGAGGCCGATCGGCCGGTGTTCGAGGCGGCGCTGGTCATGCGCAAACGCAAGATGCGCCGGCTGGTGGTGGTGGACGACGACCGTCGGGTCATGGGGCTTATCACCCAGTCTGACATCGTGCGGGGGCTTGAAAGCAAGTACGTGCGCACGCTCAAGTCGGCCCTTGAGGAGAAAGACGCAGCCTTGCAGGTGGTCGGCAAGTCACTGGTTGAAAAAACCATGTTTCTCGACAATTTGCTGCGCAGTGCCGAGATGGGCATTGCCGCCGTCGACGAGTCCTGGCGCATCACCTATGTCAATCCCTCGGCCGAGGCCATTTTTGCCGTGCGGGGCGACGATCTGGCCGGCCGCGACCTGCGCGAACTCCATGTCCAGATGGGTGTGGAGCTGGGACGTCTGGGCCGGGCCCTGGGGCTGATCTCGCCGACCACCAGCCATGATTTTTCCTTTGCCCTGGAGCGCGACGGCCAGACCCGGCGATTCGCCGCCCGGCTGTCTGGCATCTACGACAAAGAAGGCAGCCCTTCGGGCTTCGTGCTCATGGTCCGCGACGACACCGACCGCCGCCAGGCCGAGGAAGCCCTGGCAGGCCTCACCCGCAATCTGGAACATCTCGTGGTGGAGCGCACCCGGGATCTGGCCCACAAGGCCCGGGAACTGGAAGAGGCCAACGAGCGGCTGCGCGGCATGGACGAGATCAAAAGCGCGTTTCTGTCCTCCGTCTCCCACGAGCTGCGCACCCCGCTGACCTCGCTCCTTGGCTTTGCCAAGCTCATCTCCCGGGATTTCGTCCGTCATTTCTCGCCCCTGGCCGGCAATGACCTGTTTTTGTCCAAACGCGCCGGGCGCATCGAGGACAACCTGGGCGTGCTGACGCATGAAGGCGAGCGTCTGGCCCGGCTCTTGAACGATTTTCTCGACCTCTCGCGCATCGAATCGGGCCGGATGCAGTGGCGCGACCGGGAAGTGTGCCTCACCGATGTGGTCAAAAACGCCGTGGCCGCCGTGGCTGGCATCTTCACCTCCCGTCCCGAGGTCGATCTCGAGACGCGCCTGCCCGAGACGTCGCCCATTGTCCTGGCCGACCCGGACCGGCTGGAACAGGTGCTGCTCAACCTGCTTGGCAACGCAGCCAAATTTACGGCCGTTGGCGCGGTCACCGTGGTGGTCACCCAGCCCACGCCGGATACGGCCCGGGTGTCGGTGGTGGATACCGGGCCAGGCATCGTCCCGGCGGATCGTGAACTCATTTTCGACAAGTTCCGACAGGTGCGCCTGGACCCCGAAGGCTCGGCCCCGTCCAAGGGCACGGGCCTGGGTCTGGCGATTTGCCGCGAGATTGTGCACCACTACGGCGGACACATCTGGGTGGAGCCGGCCCCGGCCCGGGGCGCGGCGTTTATTTTCGAGCTGCCGACCACGGCCGGGCAGTCCGCCTGCCAGCCGCCGGTTCCGGCCCGGACCCGGGACCGCGACAAGCCGCTCGTCCTCGTGGTCGACGACGATCCGGCCGTATCCTCGTTCCTCATCCAGTTTCTGGAAGGCGAGGGCTACCGCGTGGCTGCCGCCCATGACGGGGAATCCGCCCTGTCGGCGGCGGAAAAGCTGCGCCCCCAGGTCATCACCATGGACATGGCCATGCCGGGCATGGACGGCCGGGCGGCGATCGAAGCCCTGCGCGGCGATCCACAACTGGCCCATATCCCCGTCCTGGTCATTACCGGCCAGGATGCCCCGGCCCCGGGCAGCGCCAACGCCGTTTTGCACAAGCCTCTCGACGCCAACCGGCTGCTGGCTGCGATCGAAGGGCTGCTTGATCCGGCGGTCTGAGGCCGCAACCCCTTGAGCCGGGTCGGTATGTGGCGTAGATACGGTGCTCCCAAGACAAGGAGGCCGCGTCATGCCGCAGCGCCGCGTGTTGTGTCTGGACATCGGTTCCGGCACCCAGGATGTGCTCTATCATTTTCCGGATCTCGAACCGGAGAACTGCCCCAAATTCGTGCTGCCCGCCCCGGCGCGGCAGGTGGGGGCGCGATTGGCCGCGCTGACTGCCGCCGGCCGCTCCGTCTACCTGTGCGGACGCAACATGGGCGGCGGGTTTTTCAAGGCCTACCGGGCGCATCTCAAGGCCGGCCTGCCCCTGGCCGCCCATCCCGACGCGGTCTGGGCCCTGACTGACGATCCCGAACGGCTGGTGGCCACAACAGGCGTGGTCATTACCCGCGAGCGCCCGGCCGGGCACGTGCCCGTGGCGCTGGCCGACTACGATCCCGGCTATTGGCGGGCCTTTCTCGGCGCGGCCGGCCTGCCCGAGCCGGATATGGTCATGGCCTGCGCCCAGGATCATGGCCTGCATCCCGGTAAAAGCAGCCGCGAGGGCCGCTTCAGGCTCTGGGAGCGGTTTTTGCGGGAGAGCGGCGGCCGCCCAGAAGCCCTGGTCTACGCCACGCCCCCGTCGGAACTGACCCGGCTGGCCGTGTTGCAGGACTCCATCGGCGGCGGGCCGGTGGCCGATTCCGCTGCCGCCGCCGTCCTCGGGATGCTGGCCGATCCGGCCATCGCCGCCCTGACCGACGTGTCCGGCGTCATGTGCGTCAATGCCGGCAACAGCCACACCGTGGCCGCCCTGGTCCATCGCCGCCGCATCCACGGCATCTACGAGCACCACACCGGCATGCTCGACCCCGACACCCTCTGGGCCGACCTGGAGCGGTTTCGCCGGGGCGACCTGACCAACGCCGAGGTTTTTGCCAGCGGCGGGCACGGCTGCCTGACCCTCGAGCTGCCGGCTGAGGCCGGGATTTTCCCGTATACCTCGGTGATTGGCCCCAAACGGGCCTCGTTTACCGGCTTTGACGTCGATTTCCCCAGCCCCGGCGGCGATATGATGCTCACCGCCTGCCTGGGGCTCATCCAGTGGCAGGCTGCCCGCAAGCGTCAGTCGCTTTGACCGCTCCGGCCCGGGCTGCGGGCCTGGAACCGGCCGCCTGCCGGGCCAGTTCCACCAGTCGCGTTGCGGCGGCGTGTTCCCGATCCAGGGGCAGGGCCGCCGCCAGGACGACCGGGGGCAGCCCGGCCTCCAGATCCCGGCAGACCACCCCGGCCCGCTGCCATACCCGAACCGAGGCCGGGACCAGGGCCAGTCCCACGCCGGCGGCCACGAGCCCAAGCATGGTGAATTTCGAGGCTGCCTCCTGCACCGCAACCGGCCGGGCTCCGGCCGCGGCAAAGGCAGCGCCAAGCGCCTGGGACAAGGCCGGCAGCCCGGCGCGCGGCGGCACGATCAAGGCCTGACCGTCCAGGGCGGCCAGAGACACCCGCCGGTATCCGGCCAGGGGGTGGCCGGCCGGCAGAGCCAGGATGTACGGCTCCCGGGACACCTCCGTAAGGGCCGCTCCGGCCGGCTCCTGCCCGGCAGAGCGGCAAAAGCCCACATCAATGCGCCCCCCGGCCAGGGCCTCGGCCTGCTCCCGGGTGGTCATCTCCCGAAGCGACAGTTCCACCTCCGGGGCCTGCCCCCGAAACTGCCCCAGGGCTGCGGCCAAAAAGGCGTCCATGGCCGGGTTGACGAATCCCACCGTCAATTTCCCGGCCAGCCCCAATCCCACCCGACGGGCCTCGTCGCCGGCCGCCCCGGCCAGCTCCAGCACGGCCCGCGCCCGACCCAGAAAAGTTTCGCCGGCCGGCGTCAGGGCCACCCGGCGGCTGGTGCGGGCCAAAAGCCGCGTCCCCAGCGTCTCCTCCAGGGCTTTGATGCGTTGACTCAGCGGCGGTTGGCACATGGCCAGACGGGCCGCCGCCCGCCCGAAATGCAGTTCCTCGGCCACAGCCACAAAACACTCGAAATCCCGCAGTTCCATGGATTGATATTTTTCAAATATCAATAAGTATGTAAATTGATATTTAACATATTGATTTTCCGGGTCTAGGGTGCAGCCGGAAACAGCAGGAGGCGTCCATGATCAAGACATTTTTTTGCCGTTGGCGCATACTCCTGGCCCTGGGATTGGCCCTCGGCCCCACCCTTGCGAATGGAGACAGCACGATGACCGCAAACGAACGCTACGAACGCGGCTATGCCGCCCTGGCCGCCCTGGCCCCGCAAAAAGCCCAGGCCGTACAGGATGCCCTGGCCGACATTGCCCCGGACCTGGGCCGCTTTGTCGTGGAATTTGGCTACGGCGATATTTTCACCCGTCCCGGGCTGACCCCGGCCGAGCGCCAGACCGCGACCATCGCCGCCCTGACCGCCCTGGGCAATGCCGCGCCCCAGCTGGCCTTTCACGTCGAGGCCGGTCTGGCCACCGGGCTTTCCCCCGAGGCCATCGTGGAGATCATCTACGTGACCACGGTCTTTGCCGGCTTCCCGGCCGGACTCAATGCCCTGGCCGTGTGTCGGGAAGTGTTTGCGGCCAAGGGCGTGACGGTCAGGCAGCGGCCGGCCCACCCGGACGGAGAAACCGACCGCCGGACACGGGGGCTGGCGACCCTGGCCGCCACCAGCCGGGACGCCGGCGAGAAGGTGGTGGCCTCCATGGCCGGCATTGCCCCGGATATGGCCGATTTCCTCCTGGATTTCTCCTACGGCGACGTGATTTCCCGCACCATCCTGAGCCCCGGCCAGAAGGAAATCGCCATGATTGCGGCGGCCACGGCCCGGGGCACGATGGCCCCGCAGCTCAAGGTCCACGTCAAGGCGGCCCGGGTGGTCGGGCTCACCCGGGAGCAGATCGTCGAAATAATGATCCAGATGGCGGCCTACGCCGGTTTTCCGGCAGCCCTAAACGGCATCTCGGCCACACGCGACGCCCTGGCCGAGATGGGGGAATAGAGGAAGAGAGGAATAGAGGAATAGAGGAAGAGAGGAGAGGAAGATGCCTCCGGCGGCCGGGGCTTTGCCCCGGACCCCACCGGGGGGATGATCCCCCCGGACCCCTGCGATGCGGGGAAGTTTTCAAGGGGTCGTGCCGGTGGCGGGCAAACTCCGGACGGTTGCGGACCGGGAAGCGGCGCTGCTTTGGCGGTCCAAGGGCTTCAAGCCCTTGGACCGCCAAATGGGGAGTGGCGGCAGAGCTGCACAGCCGGACCCAAATAACGTCCACCCCCTTAACCCTTGTGGGATTCCAAAGGGCTCAGCCCTTTGGCCGCCGGAGGCACTCTTTGGCTTTATCTTTACTTTTCTAATAGACTTTTCGTCTGGAAAAGCCTTCGCCGAGGACGTTGAACGTATTTTCAACGACGAAAAAGGCGTTTTCATCGTGGGAGAAGACCAGTTCTTCCAATCGTTTTATCTGCACTGTATTGGTAATGGTGAGAATAATGCGTTTTGATTTTCCGGTATAGGCCCCGGCTCCGTGCAGGAATGTCGCGCCGCGCTTTAAGGTGTGGATGATGTCCTTGGCAATGGCGTCTGATTGATCGGATATGATGAAGACCATTTTGCGTTGGTTGAAAAGAGACAGGAAATAATCCATGACTTTGGAGTTTGTGTAGGATAAAATAATGGAATAGAGCACCAATGTCGGGTCGTAAAAGGTCAGCCCGGCGGCGAATACGATCAGGTTGAAAAAGAAATTGAACTGGCCGATGCGCAGGTTGTATTTCTGGTTGAGCCAGATGGCCAGAATGTCGGTCCCCCCGGCCGAACCGAGCGTGCGCAGCATGATGCCTGATCCGGCCCCCATGACCGCGCCGCCGAAAACGGCGGCCAGGAGCGGATCGGCGATGAGCGCCCGCTCGGGCAGAAGCTGCATGAAAAGGCTCACAAGACCCATGCCGTAGACGGTGTAGAGGATGAAGCGCCGCGACAGGCTGACCCAACCCAGGGCCATGAGCGGCAGGTTGAGCAGGAAATAGTAGACGCCAGGCCCGAGGACCCCGGTCAGGTAGTACAAGAGCAGGGCCACGCCCGAGACGCCGCCGGACATGAGGCCCTTGGCCACGACGATATCCTTGATGCCAAGGCTGTAAATGGCGGCGCCAAAGGTCAGCAGGCCGAGGTTGAAAAACATGTTGGTGGTGATGCGGTGCATGGTTTCCCTGGTAGTGCCGGCGGACTCGGTTGGCAAGGGGCGTTTGGGGCTTGCCAGCCGGGCGGCGGCGGTGTAGCCCGCTTACAGTGAGAAGCCGGGCTGCCGTCATGGGCCGACAGGCGGAACCAGCGGGGAGGGTGGTCTGTGGATGATATCCTGGCACGTCTCGGCGCGATATTGCTGTCGTATTTGGGCAAGACTGCTGATGTGGCGACGGAACTGTTTGATGCCGCCGGACGCAAGGCCCTGGAGATCGGGGCTGCCGTGGCTGGCAAACTGGAAGCGCTGGGAGCGAAAATCGCTGCCGTGCCGCTGTGGTTGAGCCTGCCGCTGGCCGTTGCGGCCGTGGGCCTGGTGGCCTGCTATGTGCTGCGCCAACGGCTCTACGACCGGGTGCTTGTCTACCATCTTCTCTGGGTCCGGCGACGGGGGTTTTCCCGGCAGCGATTTTTCGTGCGCCGGGGAGCGGTGCGGGAAGCCGTCGAGGCCATGGCCAGACGGGTGGAGCTGCCCCCGCGTTTTGCCGCCGTCGCCGTGTATGAAGTCCATCCCGACCGCTATCTCGTGGCTTTTGGGATGGCCGGCGGGTCGGCTGAAGACGTGCGTCTGTATCGCCGCGACCTGCGTTCGGGCCTTGCCGCCATGGGCGCGGATATGATCGCCTATTTTCATAAAAACGTCCGGATGCTCCATGCCGACGCCGAGCTGCGGGCGCTTTTTGCCGTGCTCGACGGCCGGGATCCGGAGTTTGCCGCCCAGCGTCCGACCCTTGGCGGCGAGACAACAAAACGGGCGGTCCCCGGGATCTACCCGGAAACCGCCCGTGGACTGCATCTTAAGGACGTTAAGGCGTGAGGCGGTTGCGCTTGACCCAGCCTTCGATGGGGGAGCCGGGGACGCGCACGTAGACGTAGGGTCCTTGCCAGGAGCGGATATGCACCGGCGTGCCGCGCGAGAGCGTGGTGACCGGCGGACAGCCTTCGCCCGGGCAGGTGCGCAGGGTGACGTAGCGCCGCTCAACCTGTTTGATGTTGTTGTCGTAGACCGGCGGCGGCACCGGGGCATAGGCCGGCGGCGGCACCGGACGCGGCGGTGGATAGTAACCCGGCGGCGGTCCCGCCGGGCGGCAGCCGCCCGGGGTCCAGACCATGCCGGGCGGACAGGGCTGGGCCGTTCCCGGCTGGGGCAGGGCCAAGACGCCGATGCAGACGGCAAGGCCAAGGATGCAAGCGATGGTGCGATGCATGGCGTTCTCCTCGTGGCGCGCTTAGCGCATATTGGCCCGGGTCGTGCAGTTGACAAAGGCCGCGTTGCACTGGGTGTTGCAGATATTTCTGGTCTGCCCGTAGGTCCGTCGGTTGCAGTTCTGGGCGCAGGACGCCTGACGTTGGTTGCAGCGCATAACCGCGTTGTACTGGCGGTTGGGAGAGTGTCCCTGCGGCCCGTAGCCGGGCTGCGGCGGAACGCCCGGGCCGGGGTTGATGACCACCGGCGGCACGGGTTGGGCCGGGGTCATCACGACCGGCGGCGTCATGGGCTGCCTGGGCTGCTGCATCCCGGGCGAACCGCCTTGCGGCATCATACCCTGCGGCTGGCCGCCTTGCTGCATCATGCCCTGTGGCTGGCCGCCTTTGTGGCGGGTTGTTCCCTGTTGCGGTTGCCCCTGCTGCGGCTGGCCCTGCTGCGGTTGCCCCTGCATGGCGCCAGGCGGATATTGGCCCTGTTGCTGGGCCAGGAGCATGCCTTCGGCGGCAAGGGCCTGGGTCGGCAGGACCAGGGCGGCTATAAGGAGCAGGGAGCGTATACGCTGTTTCATGGAATTGTTCCTCCTTGGGGAACCGTGCAAGGCTGCACGTATGGATCACTATAAGCCTCCTGGGAAAAACCACAATCCGTTTTATCAGGGCAGGGAGAGCCGCGATGCGGGATGCGGGGGTGGAAAAAGCGTTGGACAGGGCGGCGGCCATGATTCGGGGGGCCGGCCGTGTCCTGGCCCTGACCGGGGCCGGGGTGTCGGTGGCCAGCGGTATCCCGGATTTTCGCAGCCCGGGTGGGTTGTGGGAGCGCCATGATCCCATGGCCGTGGCCACGGCCGAGGCCCTGGCCCGCCAGCCCGGCCGGGTCTGGGCCTTTTTGCACGAGGTGCTGGCCATGGTGGCTGCGGCCCGGCCGGGTCCGGCCCATTTTGCCCTGGCCCGGCTGGAAGCGGCGGGAAAATTGACGGGTGTCGTCACCCAGAATATTGACGGGCTGCATCAGGCCGCCGGATCGCACAATGTGGTGGAATTTCACGGCGGCTTGAACCGTTTTGCCTGCATGGGCTGTGGCCTTGCGCACGATCCGGCCCTGGCCAGGACGCTCTCGCCAGAGGCTTTGCCTTGGCGTTGCGAAGCCTGTGGCGGGGTGGTGCGTCCCGACAGCGTGTTTTTTGGGGAAGCCATTCCACTTGACGCTCTGCACAAAAGCAGTCAATTGGCCTTTGCCGCCGACGTTGTCGTGGTGGCCGGAACATCGGGGGAGGTCGCCCCGGCCAATCTCCTGCCCAGGGAGATCAAGGCCAGGGGCGGGGGTGTTGTGGAAATCAATCTTACGGAAAGCGCCTACCAAGGCTTGGCCGACGTGTGCATTACCGCGCCGGCGGAAATCGCTTTGCCGGCCCTGGCCGACCGCGTGCTTTCCTAACCAGCTACAGTTTATCCCACAGGTGGGTCGCAATGGACGCGCTTACGCCGCATGGCGGTTTGTGGGCCATGATGGCCAGCGCCACGCCGACGGTTATATTCGTCTTGTGCGTGCTGGTTTTCATGTCCCTTGGTTGTTGGAGCATCATTTTCATCAAGCTTTTTACCCTCACTGCCGCCAAGCGCGACACAGCCCGGGATTACGAGCGTTTTCAGGAGGCCGACACCCTGCGTTCGGCCATGCAGTCCCTGGGCCAGTCCCGCCATTCCCCGGCCTTTGCCGTCGGACGCATGGCCTTTGAGGAACTGGTGCGCATGGAGCAGGCCGACCTTGATCCGGCGGAAAAGGGCCACGTTGCCATGGACAACATCCGCCGGGTGTTGCGCCAGGGCGTGACCACGGAGCTTGGCAAGCTCTCCAAGTCCCTGCCGTTTCTGGCGACGACCGCCAACGCCACGCCCTTTATCGGCCTTTTCGGCACGGTCTGGGGCATCATGAACTCGTTTCACTCCATCGGCCAGCAGCAGTCTGCGGCCCTGGCCGCTGTCGCCCCGGGCATTTCCGAGGCCCTGGTGGCCACGGCCATCGGTCTGGCCGTGGCCATCCCGGCGGTTTTGGCCTACAACTATTTTCTGGGATTCATCCAGGCCATCGAAAACGAACTGGTCAATTTTGCCGGCGCGTTTTTAAACCGCATCCAGCGCGAGGTCACCTGGACCCCGCGCGAGGCCGGCCAAAGTCCTCAGCCTGCTTCGCGCCGGCCGGCCGCTCCCGAGAGGTTTTAGGCCATGGGTATGCAGACCGGCGGCAAGGGTCGGTATCTGGCCGACGTCAACGTCACGCCCTTTGTCGACGTCATGCTCGTGCTGCTGATTATTTTCATGGTCACCGCGCCCATGATGACCCAGGGCCTGGAGGTCGATCTGCCCCAGACCCGGGCCGTGAGTGTTCTGCCCAAGGAAAACGACAGCCTGGTGTTGACCATCAAGGCCGACAGTTCGATCTACCTCGACAAGTACCAGGTGGATTTCGCCGACCTGGAAGGGCAGGTCAAACGGCTGGTGACGGACCAGAAAAAGCAGTTGTTCCTGCGGGCCGACCAGTCTGTGGCTTACGGCACGGTGGTCAAGGTCATGGGGATCATCAAGGCAGCGGGCGTGGACAAGCTCGGCGTTGTGGCCGAAGACGAAAAAACGGCCAAGAACGCCGCAGCCGCCGCCGCAGCCGCCGCCAAAAAGAAATAGGCCCGGCCGGGACGCCGTCCCGGCCCGTGACCAATCGAGAAGCATCATGCGCGTCCTCGGCTGGATATTTTCCATTTTTCTCCATCTGACGGTGGTGTTGGCGAGTCTGCTGTTCGTCAATATCGAACCGGTCAAATTCCAGCTCAATGTGCCGGTCTACGAGGTCGATCTCGTGTCCCTGGCGCCTCCGGGCCTGCCGCCTGGCGAGGCCGGCCTGCCCCCTGGTCCCAAAGGCCCGGGCGACCGCCCGGAACCCGGCCCCCCGGAACCGGCCGGCGGTCCCGGCGAGGCGGCCAAGGCCCAGGAGGCGCTGCCCGAACCGGCCGAGGCTCCGGCCACGCCGGCCAAGCCCATACCGCCCGAGCCGGTGGCAGCCGTGCCCGAGCCGCCCCAGCCCAAGCGCACCGAACCCGAGCCGAAGAAACCTGAGCCCAAGCCCGAGCCGGAGCCCAAGGCCAAGCCTATTCCCACGGAACAGGCCAAGCCTGAGCCGAAGATCGAGCCGAAACCGGATTTCAAGAAGATCGAGGAAGCCACGCGCAAGGCCGAGGCGGCCAAGAAGCTTGAGGAAGCCAAGAAGATCGAAGAAGCCAAGAAGGTCGAGGAAGCCAAAAAGAAGGCTGACGAGGCCAAGAAAGAAGACGCCAAGAAGAAAGCGGACGAAGCCAAAAAGGTCGAAGAGGCCAAAAAGGCCGAAGACGCCAAAAAGGCTGCCGAGGCGAAAAAGGCCGAGGATGCCAAGAAGGCGGCGGACGCGGCCAAGGCGGCTGCCGCATCCAAGCAGCTTTCCGACAAGGAAATGCTGGCCCAGGCCCTCAAGGACGCCAAGTCCAAGGCCGGCCCCGGCAGCGGTTCCGGCTCCGGGCAGGGACCCGGCAAGGGCGAGGCCGGAGGCGATCCTGTGGCCAAGGCCCTGGCTGATGCCCGCAAGGCGGCCGGCGGCGGCGGGGGCGGCGGCACGCCCGGCGGCGCTGGCGGCGGGGGCGGCGGCGTGACCATGGGAGTCTACGGCCAGATCGTGAACCGCGAAGTGAAAAAGAACTGGCGCTTCCCCCAGAGCGGCGCCAAACAGCACCTGCTCGCCATGGTCGAGGTGAACATCGACAAGGACGGCCGTATTCTGAACTACCGGCTGGTCCAGCCGTCGGGACAAGCCAATTTTGACGCCTCGGCGCTCAAGTCCGTGGCGGAAACCGAGACCCTGCCCGCGCCCCCGGCCGGGCTCAATGTCCTGCAATTGCGGTTTAGCTCCCAGGAACTCGGACAGTGATGTTTTTTTTCGATTGCCAGCCGGACAATTGCGCCCGGCGCTGGATAGGGCTATGAGGGGTCACATGGCGTGACCCGACCGGACGCAGCCCGGGGAGACCCGTTCGCATCCGGTCCAGACGTCGCCCTGTCCCTCTCTTTGCACGAGCGGCGTCGCAACCTTTCAAAACAAAAATTTCAGGGACTTCAGGCAATGACCATGCGCAAGCAGATGTTTCTGACCGGAATGTGGAGTGCGGCCCTGGCCGTTCTCATGTGCTTAGTGGCCCTCCGGGCCGAAGCCCAGACCTCCCTGGCCGTCGATATCCAGGGACCCGGGCAGGCCAAGATGAATCTGGTCATGGCCAGGCCCTTTGCCGGCGGCGGCCAGCTCACCCCGGCGGACAAGCTCCAGGACCTCATCAACAAAGACCTGCAGTTTTTGCCCTTCCTGCAAATCGTGCCCCAATCCAACGTGCCCGGACAGGTGAGCGGGGCCACCGCCGACCAGATCGATTTCAAGCCGTTTTCGCTGGCCAAGGTGGATGTGCTGGTCACGGCCAGCTGGACGCCCGGCAGCAATCTCGGCAACGTCGAACTGCGTGCCTTTGAGGTTTATTCCCAAAAGGTGCTCGTCGGCAAAGGCTACGATTCGGTGACCGACGCCCAGCTGCCCGACATCGCCGACCGCTTCTGCATGGAACTGATGCAGGCGCTTACCGGCCAGGGCGGCTTTTTCAATTCCCAGATCGCCTTCGTCAAACCCAGCACGGCCAAGGGCACCGATATCTGGACCG
Organism: Desulfovibrio sp. TomC; assembly: GCF_000801335.2. Lineage (NCBI taxonomy): Bacteria > Pseudomonadati > Thermodesulfobacteriota > Desulfovibrionia > Desulfovibrionales > Desulfovibrionaceae > Desulfovibrio > Desulfovibrio sp. TomC. Next base: position 75,025 of record NZ_JSEH01000010.1, on the reverse strand, counting down.
TGCGTCCGACCGGCCGGGGCCTTACCCGTGTGACGAGCTACAATGAGCTGGGCATGGCCGTCAGTCCGTCCTGGTCCTTTGACGGACGGCGCATTGTGTTCACCCTGATCGGTTCGCGCGGCCACTATCTCGGTGTTTGGTCCGGGGGCGGCAAGCCGCAGGTCTATACCCTGCCCTCGACCAACGTGGTCAGCCCGCATTTTCTGCCCGACGGGCAGGTGGCCGTGAGTCTCACCATGCACGGCAAGGCCGACATCTATCTGCTTGGCAGCGGCTATCAGCCCGGCCGGCCCCTGGTTGCTGGCGGCGGCATCGAGGTGTCGCCCACTTTTGACGCCTCGGGGCGCTCCATGGCTTACGTTTCCGATGAGACCGGCAGCCCCAATATTTATGTGAAAGACGTCAACGGCGGCTCGGGCCGGCGGGTCACCTCCTCGGGCTACAACACCAACCCGAGCATGAGTCCCGACGGCAAGCTCATTGCCTTTACCAAACAGCTTGGCGGGGCGCAGAAGGTTTTTGTCATGGATCTGGCCACGGGCCAGGAAACGCAGGTGACGTCCGGCGGCGGATCGGACGAAAACCCGTCGTTTTCTCCGGACGGCTATTTCATCGCCTTTTCGTCGACCAGGAGCGGGGGGAAAAAGATTTTCGTGACCACGCGCCACGGCGCGCCGCCGGTCATGGTTCCCACCGGCGACGGGGCTGCCTATATGCCGAGCTGGGGGCCGCTCCCCCAATAAAACGTGCTTCCCTGGTGCGGGGCGGGGACGCCCAAGGCCTGGAATCGTTCCGGACCTGGGCTATGGTGTCAGCGGGTTGTGAAGAATTCGCAACTCCCCGGAACACCCGTTAATTCCCTGTTGCAATTAATTGCAGGAGGCGTAATTGGGGGCCGGTTCCAGTTGTGCTTCGCCAGCACCCTGGACGATACCCGGGGCAAAGCCCTGCGGTATTTTTAATGCCCAGGCGGGCAATGTGAGGAGGAAGAATCATGATGCGTTCGAAGATGTTAGTTATGGCTATGTTGGTTCTGATGCTTTCCCTGGCCGGTTTTGGTTGCGCCAAAAAGGCCGGCGGTCCCGGCGACGGTTCCGGAACCAGCTGGGAAGAGCAGGAACGTGCTCGTCTGGAACAGGAGCGCGCCCTTCGTGAGAAGCTCGGTGCTGCTTCCACCGAATTGGCCCAGATGGTCCACTTCGCCCTGGACAGCTCCAACCTGACCGCCGAGTCCCGGCAGATCCTGACCCGCAAGGCCGAGATCATGCGCCAGTACTCCCAGATCAAACTGATCGTGGAAGGCAACTGCGACCAGCGCGGCACGGCTGAATACAACCTGGCCCTTGGCGAGCGTCGCGCCCAGGCTGCAGCCCAGTACCTGTCCAACCTCGGCATTGGCGCCGATCGGCTGTCCACTGTCAGCTACGGCAAGGAACGTCCCCTGGATCCGGGCACCAGCGACGCTGCGTACGCCAAGAACCGCCGCGACGAATTCCGCGCCACCTACTAGTCTTTCTTCGCCGCAGGCGAGCCAAGCGGCCGTCGGGGTTTCCCGGCGGCCGCTTTTTTGTTGTGTCCGGTCGAAAAGTGGAACCAACGGCCGATCCATCTGATTTTGCGGAGGCCGCTGCGGTTGGCGCGGGGGAAGGCGGCAAGCCCTGGAGCGCGCAACAGGCGGCGATAAGAGGCGCTCTCGCAACGCCGGTTGGATCGGTTGCGGCGCTTGGCACGGGTTTGCCGAAAGCGCGTTCGTCAGGTCTGGCTCGGGGGAGGGGCTTTGGGAGCAGCGTCAGGCGGCTGGTGTGCCTCCCGGTCGTGTCGAATCGCCAGGAGCATGCCCGGACAGCGGGAGTGGGAGGGCGCTGCCGTGGGCCGGCCACCGTGCGGCGCCAGAACACTGCCCGGGAGGCGGCTTGGGCGAACGGCATGGCCAGAGCGGTCCGGCTGGGAGCGTCAGGGGCGTTTCTCCGCCGTGCGCAGGCGTTTGACCGTCAGTTCGTAGTTTTCCTTAAACAGGCTGTCCTGGGGGTTGCAGCGCAGGGCCTGTTCGAAGAAGGGCAGCGATTCCGGGGTACGGCCCTGCTTGTGCAGGGTCAGGCCCAGGTTGTTGTAGGCCGCGCAGAAGTCCGGACAGCGGCTGACCACGGCCTTGTAGCCCTCGACCGCGCCGGTCAGATCACCACCGCCGCGCCGATGCTCGGCTTTTTCAAAAGCGGCCGAACACTGGGCAGCCACATCCGAAGCTGGGGCTTGGGCGGCGGCCAGCCGTTTGCGGGTCAGGGCGGCATTGTCCTGAAACAGGGCCACCGAAGGGGCGCATTTGACCGCCTCGTCAAACCACGGCAGGGATTCGGCGGCATAGCCCAGGGAGAACAGGGACGTGCCGACGTTGTTGTAGGCCTGGCAGGTGTCCGGGCACAGGGTGAGCAAGGCCTGATAGTCGCGGATGGCCCCGGCATGGTCGCCGGCGTCGCGTTTGCCGCCAGCCTGCCTGCCCAGGGCCTCGCAGCGTCCGGCCCGGTCGGCGTCGGCGCCGGCCGTGGCCTGTCCCCGGTTTTTCTGTTCGCGTTTGGCGTCTTCATGGCGGACCCGGCCGGCGTCGATGCGGCGCTCGAGGTCACGGGCCTTGGCCGCCAACGTCGGGGGCAGGGGGCCGGCATCCCGGGCTGTGTCAAGAAGCCGGCGGGCCGCTTCGAATTCCCGGGCGTCGGCCAATTTGTCGGCCTGGGCCAGGGCGGCGGTCAGGTCGGTTTCGCTGCGGTTTTTTTCCGCCTGCACTTTTTGCCGCCACTCGGCGACAACAGGGAGTTTGGCATTGATTTTTTCGGCCTCGGCCAGGGCGGCCAGGGCCAGATCGAAACGCCGCGCGGCCAGGAAGTCCCGGGTGCGGGCCAGGGCGTCGGCCACGGCGTCCCTGGCCCGGGCCAGTTTGGCCCGATGGGCTGTGATGGCCGGGTCATTGGGGACCAGGGCCAGCATGTCGTTGACGGCCAGCAGCGCGCCGTCGAGATCGCCGGCGGCGTTTCGCTTGGCCGCTTCGGCCGCCAGGGCGGCCAGACGTTGATCCCGGCCGGCCCGGTGGGTCACGGCATCCTGCAATTCGGCGATGCGCCCATGGCGGGGGTTTATTTTGGCGGCCTCGGCCAGGGCGGTGCGGGCTTCCTCCAGCTTGCCGCCGGCCAGGGCCGCCTCGGCCCGTTCCTCGGCCCGGGTAAGCTTGTCGCGGGCCAGGGCCAGGTTTTTGCGCGCCTGGGCCGCGCCCTGGTGCTCGGGGTCCAGGGCTGCGGCTTCGCTGGCCGTGGCCAGGGCAGTGTCGGCGTCGCCGGCGTTCCACTGGTCCCTGGCCCGGGCCAGCCGTTCATCCAGGCTCCAGGCCCGTTTTTTCCGGGCGGCGATGGCCGCGTCCATCTCGGCCACGGCTCCGAACCGGGGGCTGATGGCTCGGGCCTCGTCCAGGGCCTTGGCCGCACTGTCGAAACGCTTGGCGCTCAGATAGCCGGCAGACTCTTTGAGTGCGGCAATGAGCCGATCCCGGGCGGCGACGAGGCGTTCGCGCTCGGCTCTGGCCGCGGCATGGGACGGGTCGAGTTCCAGGGCCTTGCCGGTCAGGCCCAAAGCCCCTTCCACTTCGCCGGCGTCCCATTTCTCCCGGGCCGTGGCCAGTAATTTTCCGATGCGGCCGAGCAAGGCCTTGCGGTTTTCCATGGCCAGCCGGGCGGCCGGGATAGCCGAAGCCTTGGCGTTGATCTTGGCGGCCGCGTCGAGCATGGCCGCGGTTTCGTCGAAATCATCCACCGCCAGGGCCGCAGTGGCCCTGGCCAGATGGTCGTCCAGGCGGCCCTTGTCGCGGACCACCCGGTCCAGGGCGGCCACGGTGGCGGGATCTTTGGGACTCAGGCGCACCGCCTGCCCGGCAGCAGCCAGCGCCCGGACCGGATCGCCTTCGGTCCAGGCCGCGGCCGCTTCGCGCACGAGGCTGTCCACTTCCCTGGCCCGCTCGGCTGCGGCATCAAGCTCGGCCTGGGACACGGCCACGGTAAATTCGCCCTGGCCCCGGCCAAGGAGCAGGCCCCGGGCATCGCGCACCTCGACCGAGACCGGGCAGGGACCGGTCTCCCGGCGCGAGGCGGCAATTTCCCGGGTGTCTTCGCCGCCGGCCGCCCGGGCACCGGGACAAAGGCCCCAGGCATAGGCCAGGGGCGGATGTGGCGGCGTCGGGGCCACGGCGGCCCGAAGGCCCACGCGCTGGCCAACCGCCACGCCCTCGGCCGCAACCGGACCTTCGCCGTCGCGCCAGACTGTGGCCGGCGCTTCGGTGAGTCCCCGGTTGTCCACCGTGACGGTGTAGTTGCGCGCCGGGATGTCGGCTTTGGCCGAACCCAGCGTCCCGCCGGCTTTACCGGCCTCTCCGGCCACGGCCGTCACTTTGACCGGCACCGTTTTGGCCTCGGTCGGGTAAAACGTCAGGCTGCGTTCCCCCACCCGCACGAGCTTGGCCTGGGCCGGCAGGGGGTCCCAGCGAAATTCCACACCCTCATGGACCGGGAAATCCCGGATGGCAACCGTGGTCTCTTCGCCGACGAGCGGGGCAACCGGAGAGGCGGCCAGGCCGAAACTCGGCTGGGATATTTCCAGCACCACCGGATCGGACACAGCGGCCAGACCGGCGGAAGGACCGGACTTCGGCACCACCTCCACCCAGACCCGCTGCACTCCCGGGCGCATGAAGACGGCGGTATTGGTGCAGGGACCGGCAGCCTCCAAAAATTTGGCGCCGGCGTCAGCCTGCCAACGGCATTCGTAATCACCCGGGCGATCTTCCCGCTCGCCGCGAAAGAGCCGGGCTTCAAAGGAGGCCGCACCGCCGACGCGCGGCGTGCCTTCGGCCGGGGCGCTTTTTTTGAGCACCACCCGAAGGTCCCGGCCCTCCTGGGCCAGGCCGGCTTTGGGCGGAGCGGCGGCCACATCAGGCTCGCGCACAGCGGCCAGGGCCGGATCGGCGGCCTGGCCTTTCCGGGGTATGGCGACGGTCAGGCACAGGACGGCGGCGGCAAGCAACAGCCAGAGGGTCTGGCATCGGATGGGTCGAAAAGAGGGTGGTGTCTGTTTCACGGATATCGCTTCCCTGCGTTTCCCCAGGGAAAGCAGCAATCGTGCCAGGAAATTTTGTCCTGGCCCTAACGGTGGGTCCGATCCGGCCGAAAAGACCGGGCAAGGAGTACGTTATGAAATCGCCCCATCCCGCCATGCCCCATGCCGCAACGCCGGTTCTGGACGTCCATCACCCCGAACACGCCGCCAAACTGGGGGAAGCCTTTTCCCAGGAGCGCCAAAACGTCCTGGCCGCCCTGGAAGAGCTTGTGGCCATGGGCTATGCCGACCGTGGGCTGCGGGAAAAAACCGCTCTGGCCACCATGGAACCGATGCCGGCCCATGGGCTGATGGAACGCGCCCCGCGCGAGGTGCTGCGACTGCGGGCAGCGCTTTTTCTGGTTTCCTGCCATGCCCACCGGCGCAATTAGACCGCTCCCGGGGCTTTACAGCGAACCAGGAGTGGTTAGGTATGAAGTACAAGGGGAGCAGTTCCTCAGGCGATATACCCGCAACGACGACGGAGGGGTGAGCAAAATAAAAAGATCCACCCATACCAGACGCATTGAGGCGTCACTGGAAGAGATTCTCCAGGCGTACTAAAAAGAGTTCCCGAAGCAGAGCTTCGGAACCGGCTGTGTAAGCAGCTCCTGCGCCGACGGAGAATCTCTTTTTTGGGGTGGCTTACAGACGTGACGTTGCATCGTCTTTCCAGTGTTTGCGCATGAGCAGATCGAGTTCCTCACCCGGCACGGGCTTGGAAAAGAAGAATCCCTGAGCGCTTTCACAGCGCAATTCGGACAGGGCCGTGCGATGTTCGGCCAGTTCCACGCCCTCGGCCACCACCTCCAGGCCGAGTTTGTGGGCCATGGCAATAATGGCCCGCACGATCTCCATGTTCTGTTCCGCCTCGTTCATGTTGCCCACAAACGACCGGTCCACCTTGAGGCTGTCGAAGGGGAAGCGCTGGATGTAGGACAGGGACGAATACCCGGTGCCGAAGTCGTCGATGACCACTTTGACCCCCAGGGCTTTCAAGCGCTTGATGGTGCGGACGGCCTCGTCGGCGTCGTCCATGAGCACGGATTCGGTCAGTTCGAGCTTGACGAGCTGGGTATTGATGCCGGTCTCGGCCAAAATGGCCGCGACTTCGTCCACGAAGTCCGGGCGTTTGAACTGGCGTCCCGAGATATTGACCGACAGGGTCAGGTCGCCGCAATCCGGATTGGCCCGAAGAAGCTCCACCAGCCGGCGGCAGGACTGGCGCAGGATCAGCGCCCCAAGCTCGTTAATGAGGCCGGTCTCCTCGGCAATGGGAATGAATTCCGAGGGGGCGATCAACCCCTGGCGCGGATGTTGCCAGCGGGCCAGGGCCTCAAAGCCCGTGACCTCGCCCGAGGTCAGGGACACAATGGGCTGGTAATGGACGGTGATCTCGCCGGATTCCATGGCGTGGCGCAGGGCCAGCTCCATTTCCATGCGGCGCTGGGTGAGCACGCGCATGCCGGCGTCGAAGACGGTGTAGTGGTCGCCGCCGTGCTCCTTGGAGCTGTACATGGCGTTGTCGGCGTCGCGCAGCACTTGGTCGGGGTGTTCGTAGGCCGCTGAACCCAGGACCACGCCGATGCTGCAGGTGACGAAAATTTCCTGTTTTTTGAGCCGAAACGACTGGGCCAGCTGGCGCAGCACCGTCTCGGCCATGGAGCAGGCATCCTCCAGGCCGGCAATGTCCTCAATGAGGATGGCGAATTCATCGCCGCCGAATCGGGCCAGGGTGTCGAGTTCGCGCAACTGTTTTTGCAGCCGGTTGGCGATGACCATGAGCAGCCGGTCGCCGGTGACGTGGCCGAAAGTCTTGTTGACGAGCTTGAAGCGGTCCATATCCAGGTACAGGACGGCGTAGAGGGCCTTCGGACTGCGTTTGAGGCGTTTGATGGCCTGATCGAGCCGGTTGATGAACAGGGCGCGATTAAACAGGCCGGTCAGGGTATCGTGAAAGGCGTCGTGGAGGATGTGCTCTTCGAGTTGTTTTTGCCGGGAGATGTCGGCCAGCGTGACCAGGGCTCCGGGAAAGGCTCCATGCAGCGGCGTGATGCAAAGCGCCCGCCAGGTCTGGGCACTGACACAGCCACAGGGCAGGTCCATCTCGTAGCGCGGCAGGCTGCCGTCCAGGACGGCGCTTATGCCTTCCTGTACGGCGGCGCCCACGGGCTGGGTCAGCATTTTGGCGCAGGAAGCGCCAAAGGGCCGGCCAGGACCCATGTCCGGATCAATTTCGCGCAGGAGTTCGAGGCAGGCGGTGTTGGACGCAACAAGCAGGCCGGCTCTGTCGAGAACGGCTGCATGGGAGGGCAGGGATTCGAGCAGGTCGTGAATATCTGGTAACATGGCCCTCAGAGTCGTTTCCATCCGTCGAAGCCGTCTGTCGATGACCTTAACCGCATTTATCAAGTGTACGGGTTTTGGTAACAGGCGTCAAAGGCCAAATCCGACGCGTGTCCCGGGTGGTCCGATGATTGATCAGGCTTTCAAGAATACCCTCGGGTTGTCAACACTTTCCCGGTTTTGGCGCGGGCCGCCCGTTCTTGACTTTTCGTTTGCGCCCCGTCATAGACGAACTTCCCGGGCACGGTACCCGTCCTGGGTTGAATTTGGGTGCAAATCGTACATTTGCACGATGTTGCGCCTGCCATCACGCTGCGGATCGCGAAGGCATTTTCCGGGGTGCGTGGGTACCCCTGGAGCGGCTGAGGTTTTTGCGTGCCAGTGACACAGCAGAGCGTGTAAACGGAAGTCGGACGTCGCCGCAGGGGGTTTCTCAGGGAAATCCGGACATGGCGACGCCGGACAAAACTCAAGGAGGACCGGACATGGCCATTGTTATCGATGACGATGCTTGCATGGGCTGCGAAGCTTGCGTTGAGACCTGCCCCGATGCGTTCGAGATGAACGGCGACGGCGACAAGGCCGTTGTGAAAGAGGCCGATGCCGAGGCCGATTGCGTGGATGAAGCCATCGACGCCTGCCCGGCCGAAGCCATCACCAAATCCTGACGATTCCAGTCCCCTGGCGGGACAGCCCGCGCCGGGTTTCCGGCGCGGGTTTTTTTTATGGCCGGGGCGACCGCTCCCGTAAGCCTTTGTCCCAAAATGCCGATAAGCAGTGTGAAGCTTCCTGATTGTTGGGCTGGAGTCGGCAGGAACATTTCTTGCTTGGCTTCAAGGGGACTGGGAACAGTGCCCAAGCGAGGCAACGCCATGAACACCATCCGTAATTATCTGCAACATCGGCTTAATCCCGTGCACATGTACTGCCGGCTTATGGATTTCGGACTGGCCCGGAAAAACGCCCGGCGGCTTTGCACTGTGTACGAACGCTTCATCTACCGCGGCTTGTTGTTTCATTAAGCCACACCCGGCCGCGCCGTCGCCTGGACGATTTCAGATTTGTCACGGCCGGCGGCCTGTTGGAGTCTTTCGGCGCGCCTCGTCCAGCGAGCATCCACCCCACCTTCCTGCAAGAAACGTCACCGTGTCCGAGTACGGTTTTTGCGCACGTCGCCCCGGCAATGGGCAAAAATCGTCATCGCCTGCCGCCCGGCCTGTCCCCCAGATGTTTTAAAACGGCCCTGGCGCAAGAAAGGCGTACGGCCAGCTGTCCACTTTGTGACAAAGCTGATCGCATCCAGGCGGCACAGGCGCGCTTTGGGGCCAGGACAGGCCCAGGTCGACGCGGCGGCCGATCCGGCGGAGCATCCCGCCCGGCCGGACCTGCCGGCCAGAGCTGCCGGGGAATAAGCCTTACCCGCGCAGCCAGATGAGCACGAGCAGGCTCAGGCAGGCGTAGATCCCGGCCAGCACGTCGTCGATCATGACGCCATAGCCTCCGGGCAGCCAGTTCTCCGAGGCCCGCACCGGCGGCGGTTTGAGGATGTCAAAGGCCCGAAACAGGAAAAAGCCGGCGACCATGTCAAAGGTGCTGGGCGCGGCCAGGGGCAGGAAGGTCAGCCACTGGCCGACCAGTTCGTCGATGACCACATGGCCGGGGTCCTTGCGGCCAAGGATGCTCTCGGTGCGGTCGGCTGCCTTGGCCCCAATATAAAACACCAGAGCCAGGAGGAGTAGGCGCGCGAAAATGGGGAGCGGCAGGAAACACACCGGCGCGAGCAGCACGGCGGCGGCCGAGCCCCAGGTGCCCTGGGCGTAAGGCATCCGGCCCAGGGGGCCAAGGCCGGAGACGAGGAGGGCGAGACGGTCGTTTGTGAACATGAAGGCCTCCGCAAAAGTTGGATCGGCGGCAGGCTACAACGCGCCCGGCAGCGGGGCAAGGGCTGTTGCGGCGTCTTGAACTCGGGGGCGAAGTGTGGGAAGACGGAAATGCGGGCGGCCTGCGCCACTGGCCGCAAAGGAAGGTATTGATGCTGAGTCTGACCTACTCGATCGTGATTTTCGCCGTCTATTTTTTTCTTTTCGTTCTGTTCTACCAATTGTATTTTCGCCACCGGATCTATTTGCTCCTGCTGGCCGAACATGCCTACATGGATCATTACATCGACAAATTGCCGCATATCCGTGACCGACCTGACGAGCGCCTGGGCATGATCGAGTTTATGCTCTCCAAACGCCGCGCCTTTGTCCGCCGTACCCGTGAGTTTGTCGCCGTGGCCACCGTCGCCTATCTCGTCGCCTTGGTTGGCGGCGCCGCTCTTTAATCCTTCCCCGACCCACTTTTGCGTCGGCCGGCCCGTTTCCTGGGCCGGCCGGTTCCCTCATGGTCAAGACAAGGAGTGTCTGTCTTGAAGAACCTGCCCATTGCCACAAGGCTTTTGATTCTTTTCTTTGTTTCCGCTCTGTCTGCGGCTGTCATTTTTGGCGTGGGCGCTCATTCTTCCTATACGCTGGCCGATGCCGGCGCGGCCGAGGCCTTCTGCAACGTGACAAGTTCATAAAGGAAAAAAAATGACCCACGACCATTCCACCCTTCCCGGGGGTCCGGGGGGGATGATCCCCCCCGGCGCAGAGGCTCCGGAGAGGCAGCGTCTCTCTGGGCCGCCGGAGGCGCTCCACCTGCTCGCCCGCAAGATCCTTGAGGCGGGGCGGCAGATTGCGGTGCATTACGGCTTGTGGCTGGCCGAGGCAACCCATCAGTTCGGCACGGCTGAGGCCGTGGCCCTGGAGGCCAAGGCCGGCGACGCTTTCGTGCCGCTGCTCACCCGGCGCATCGAGCGGGCGCTTGACTTGCCGGGCGACGTGCCAACGCTTTTGGCCGGGCTTGGGGAAGAGCGTCTGGAAAAGCTGCTGACCGCCCTGTCGGTGTCCTGGCTGGCGGCGGACGGGGTATGGTTTCGGGCTGTGGAGGACGCGCGCGGCATGCACGACGCCAAGCGGGTCAACGACAGTTGCTGGTCGCGGCTTGGCTATTACGAGGCGGTGCGGGCCAGGGAGCTCCTTGGGCTGCCCGAGCGCGGCGGCCTGCCTGCCTTGCGGGCGGCCTTGTCGGCCCGGCTGATCGCCAATATCAATGCCTTGGATTTTATCGAGGAAACGCCGGACTCGCTGGTCCTTCGCATGGTGGAGTGCCGGGTGCAATCTGCCCGCGCCCGGCAGGGGTTGCCGCCGTATCCCTGTGTGTCGGGCGGCACGGTGGAATATACGGCCTTTGCCGCCGGCATCGATCCGGGCATCAGGGTCGCCTGTGTGAGTTGCCCGCCCGACAGCACGCGCGACGACTGCGCCTGTGCCTGGCGGTTCTCGATGGGGGCGGCCGGCTGAGCCTTATTCTTTATTGATGCCGAGCTTACGCAGCCGGGAGTCAAAGGTCGAACGGTTGACCCCGGCGGCCTTGGCCGCCTTGGTCACGTTCCATTTGAACCGCTCCAGCAGGGCCAGGGCGTAGGTGCGTTCCAGCTCTTCCCAGGTGTAGGCGGTCAGGTCCGAGGCAGCGGATGCGCCCGCTGTTCCGTCCTTGGCCGCGTCCTGGTCCGGGGCCGGACAGGGAGTCAGCGTCTGGCCCGGGTCGCCGTGTTCGATGGGCGACGGGATATCCTCCTCGTCGATGACCGGGCCGGACACGGTGGCCAGCAGGAAGCGCACGAGATTTTCCATCTCGCGCACGTTGCCCGGCAACGGCCGTTGGCACAGTGCGCGTTTGGCCTTGGCCGAGAAGCTCTTTGGCGGCAACCCCAGCCGGGCGGCGTCGCGGGCCAGGAAATAGTCAAGGAGTTCCGGGATGTCTTCCGGGCGTTCACGCAGCGCCGGCAGGCGAAGCGGCAGGACGTTTAAGCGGTAGAAGAGATCCTCGCGAAAGACGCCGCCGGCAATGGCCCGGGGCAGGTCGCAGTTGGTGGCCGAGATGACGCGCACGTCCACCTGCCGGGTTTCGGCCCCCCCCAGGGGTTTGATCTCGTTTTCCTGGAGGACGCGCAGGATGCGGGCTTGCAAGCCAAGCGGCATATCGCCGATTTCGTCGAGAAAGACCGTGCCGCCGTTGGCGGCCTCGAACAGGCCGATCTTGTCGCGGTCGGCCCCGGTAAAGGCCCCCTTTTTATAGCCGAACAATTCCGATTCCAGCAGCGTGTCCGGGATGGCCGAGACGTTTTGCACCAGAAACGGCTTGTCCTTGCGCGGGCTTAGGCGGTGGATTTCCCGGGCGAAGAGTTCCTTGCCGGTGCCGGATTCGCCGGTGATGAGCACCGGGAAATCGGTGCGGGCGTAGTTGGCGGCGGCATCGAGCGCGGTCTTGAAGGCCGGGCTTTTTCCCACCAGCGGCGTTTCGCCGCGAAATTCGCCGATGATGCGCTTGAGCTTTTGGGTCTCTTTTTTCTGGTCGGCAAAGGCCAGGGCGTTGCCCAGGGCAATGGAGCCGATGGCCACGAATTCTTCGAGCAGCTCCAGATATTCCTTGGACAGATTGAGCCGGCTGCCGCCGTGGGCCGTGTCGATGATTTCCACCGCGCCGTAGACGTCGCCGTCCTTGAGCACCAACGGGTAGCACAAAATGAGCGTGGACTTGACGTCCATGCCCGATTCCGCCTCCTTGAAATGGCGCTTGTCCTTGCCGGGTTCGGCAATCGTCATCTGGCCGTTTTCGATGACCCAGCCGACAATGCTCGGCTTGCCCCTGGGCACGAGAAACCCCACCAGCCGGTCGGCTTCGTCGCCGGTGGCCTCGATGCACTGGTAGCCGTCGGGGCGCTTGATCCACAGCGAACCGCGTTCCACGTTCTGGAATTCGACCAGGGCTTCCAGAAAACGACGCTGGAGCTTGTCGGTTTCAAGCACCTCAAAAAGGGCCTTGGGAAAATCGGAAATGCTTGGCGACATGGCATAATCCCGGAAATTTTGCCGGAGCATGCCGGAAAAGCGGGCGCGGGGCAAGGCTTGGAACCGGGCAGCGGTCCATCCCGTCTGGAACGGACCGCCAACCGGCAAGGGAGCAGGGATGCTAGTGGGTGGCCCGCGAACGTTCGCGGATGCGCCAGAAATCCTCAGGGACTTCCAGATAGAGGTCGTTTTCGGGCAGGGGGATCACGCACACGAGTTTTCCCGTGTTTTCCACCCAGTACATATGCCCGGACAGCCCGAGCATGACGTCGTCGAAACTGACGCCCGTCTGGGTGGCCACTTCACGCATGGCCCGGCGCATGGTGTCTATGGCCCCGGAGCCGAATTCCACTTCGAAGACAGACACATGGTGGAGAACGAGGCCTTCGTCACTGAGTTCCGGCGGAACAGTTGTACGCAGCGTCAGAGCCGATTCCATGGCGACCTCCTCGATGTGATTACCCTCGCCGGTAGGGCGGGGGACGCTAGCTGCTAGTATAAGCAAGACTCGTGCAAAGTACACCGTCAATGTGGAGAATTTGTGACACAAAGGACAGGTCACTGATTTCGTTTGCACAAATGGGCGCGATTGGCCGCGAAGCCAGAACCCGGTCGGGAAACGACGAGGAGAGTGCTGCAAAATTGGCGGAAAAGGGCGACGAAATTGTCGCAAACAGCCGTGTCCTTGCGGCTCAGGGCTTGTCCGGGGCGGACGCGGCCAAGGCGGCCAGGGCCAGATCGGTATAGGCGTCGCGGCATTCCCGGGTAAGACCCAGGCCGGCCGCATAGGCGCGGATGGCCGACAGGGCGGCCTTGGCTTCGGTTTCCGTTGAGGCCAGATGCTCGATTTCCACAAAGGTGCGTGGGTCGAAGTCCACAGTGACCACGGTGATATCCAGCGCCAAGCCGGCGACGGCGTCCTGAAAGCGGCGGCAGTGCTTGGTCAGGGAGATGCGCTCGACATAGCCCAGGGCGGCGAGCAGGGCGGCGGTCGCCTTGGGATCGGCCACGGCCGCCTCGAATTCCTCTTTGGAGGCGGTGGCGGCGTCAAAGGGCGGGGCTTTGGCTGTGAGGAGCGCCGTCTCACCCATCCGCCGCAGCCGCAGCTCGCGCCCAGAGGCGGCCAGCGCCCCGTCCGGTGCATCGTAATAGACGTCGCGGTAGACGGCCTCCGGGAGGCGCGCCCCCGGGGGCGTGAACCCCGGGCCGGCCACGTACTTGATCTCGGCTTCAAACATCGCTCACGCCTTCACGGGATTGCCTCCCGCGAGCAATTGGTTCATTGTCCCGGGCTGTTACGCCGCTTTGACGGCGACCGCAAGACGATCCCCCGGAGACACGCCATGCGTGAGAACGCCCGGGCCGCCTGGGGCATGGCGGCGACGGCCCTGCTGTGGAGCACCGGCGGGCTGGCCATCAAGCTCGTGCCGCTGTCGCCCATGGCCGTGGCCGGCTGGCGCAGCCTGCTTTCGGCCGCGACTTTGCTCCTGCTTTTCCGGGCGCGCCTGGATTTTCGCCCGACCCCGGCCCGCCTGGGCGCGGCCGCCGCCTATGCCGGCCTTTTACTCACCAACGTGGCGGCGACCAAATTGACCACGGCCGCCAACGCCATTTTGCTGGCCTATACCGCCCCGGTCTACGTGGCCCTGCTTGCGCCGTATTGCCTTGGCGAGAAGACGCGGCAGGCGGATTGGCTGTTTATAGCCGCCACCCTTGGCGGCATGGGGCTTTTTTTCGTGGACAAGCTCTCGGCCAGCGGATTTTGGGGCAATATCCTGGCCGTTGGCAGCGGCCTTTGCTACGCCGCCTTTACGCTGTGCATGCGGGCCGGGCGCGAGGACTCGCCGGTCTCGGCCGTCATCGCCGGACATCTGCTGACGGTGCTGGCGGCCGTGCCGTTTCTGGCCGGCGAGCTGCCGGACAGTGTCCTTGCCCTGGCCGGCCTGGGCTATCTGGGCATCGTGCAACAGGGGCTGTCGCTGGCGCTTTATGTCTGGTGCATCAAGCGGCTGCCGGCCTTGTCCGCCATGCTGCTCATGACCCTGGAGCCGATTTGCAACCCGCTGCTGGTGGCCATTGGCTACGGCGAACTGCCTGGAACCTGGGCCGTTGTCGGCGGAGCGGTGGTGGTGGCGGCGGTGACCCTGCGCGGGGCAGCGGGGCGGGGTGCTGCGCAGGCTGCCTGATGCACCGGGACTGCACGGGCACGGCGGCAAGTCCGCCCTGGCGGTGGCGCGGCGGATGAAGAACATTGAGCCTGCACAGGCAGGGAGTCCAGAAATCTCGGTTGGTTGGGCGGCTGTTGTTGCCCAGGCGCAGGCCGTGCTGTATGGTAGAGGCGATTGCCTGTACAGCAAACCGTTAGGCCCGGGCCAGAATGATCTGCAGGACAGTATATGCCAAATGTCGTAGTCGTTACGTACAATCGGAAGGAATTGACACAGATTTGTATTGATTCAATTCTGGAGAAAACGCGAGGCAGATTCACGCTGACGGTCGTCGATAACGGGAGTCAGGATGGAACTGTCGAACTGTTACAGCAGTATGAGCAGAAAAAATATATTCATAACCTTATTTGCATCGGTCGAAATATGGGTATTGCGGTTGCGGCCAATCTTGGCTGGCTTATTTCCAAAGACGATGCGTATATAAAATTGGACAATGATATCGAGGTTGTTGACGGGCATTGGATGGAGTACCTGGTCGACGTTGCGGCATCCAATCCAACGATCGGCATGGTCGGTTACAAATTTTGTGACTGGCACAAAACCGAGCGGCGTGTTCTGGACAGCGGGCATACGCTTCAGGTCTTTGAGTCCTGCGGGGGCGGATGTGCGCTGATTCCGCATCATGTCCATCAACGTCTTGGCTTTTGGAACGAAGAATACGGACTATATGGCTATGAAGATCTTGAATATGGCGTTCGCGCCAACATGGATGGATATATCACCGGATATATTGACAAGGAAAATGTCCTGGCCCACAGAGGATTCTCTGTCGGCAACGATGCGCAGCATGAGTCGATCAAAAACAAGAGCATTGCCAAGGAAAAGACTGGTCAGAAGCTGTACTTGTTAAATAAATTCATGTTTGAAAAAAAGTTGCGCCCACTCTCGGTGCAGCGAAAGTATCTGCACCGCCTGGACGCCGAGAATCGGCTGCAATTCCGGGTCAACGCGCAATGCAAGAGCCTGTATGCCAGTCAACGGCACCTGTTGCAAACCATGCAGATAACGCTTGTCGATGGGGTTGCTCAAATCGATTTGCGCGGCTTAGTCGAAGGCGCATGACAGGCTGAAAATTGGTCAGGGAGCTGTCGGACCGCACGTGTGTTTGGGCTCTCTTGCAACGGGGGCGGCCCGGCGCGCCTGTCCGGCGTCCGTATACGTCTTGTTGCCGCCAGCCGCGACGGCGAACCCAGTCCATGTCGCCAGATCGCTCGTTCCCCACTGCCAGGCTTCATGGGGTCCGCCAACCGCGACGGCGGACGCTGCCCCATCCCTTCTAAGCGCCGTCGATCCAGTCCGCCATAGCCTGCTTTTTGGCCTCGGGAAAGCTGCCGCGCACGCGGTCAAACAACCATCGCAGGGATTTGCGCCGCAGACTGTCGCGGAAAGCGTCCTCGGCCTCCTGGATGACCACCTTGATCAGACACGGGCACTTTTCCGAAAAGACCGACGGATCGTCCACAAAGATGTTTTTCTTGCGGATCTCGGCGCACTGGAAAAGATAGTCCGGCCCCTCGACGGCTTCGATGATATCCCAAAACGAGATGTCGGCGGCGTCTCTGGCCAAGGCATAACCGCCTTTGACGCCAGGGATGGATTTGACGATGTGCGCCCGGCCGAGCTTGGCAAAGATTTTTGAGAGATACGTTTCGGTAATTCCATGCAATTGCGCGATGCGCCTGATCCCCACCGTCTTTCCCTCGGGCATGTCAACCATGTAGAAAAGCGAGTGAAATGCGTATTCCACTCCAATACTGAATTGCACCCTGAACCTCCCGATCCGCTGACAATATTCTTACCGCAAAAGGGCGGTCCTGTCTTGACGGCCGTCAAAACGTGGACTAGATGAATCCAGGATAAGTTGTATCTTTGATTTGATCAACCAGAGGAGTCCTCCCATGTTCACGGATACGTTCAAGAAAGTGATCGCCAAGGAAGGGGTGGTGTCCATCGTGACCTGCGCGGATGGCGAGGCCCATGTGGTCAATACCTGGAATTCCTATCTGGTGACCCCGGATGAGAAGACGCTTCTCATTCCCGCCTGGAAAATGCGGAAAACCGAGGGGAAGGTACTGCAAAACGACAAGGTGCTGTTGACGCTCGGCAGCAAGGAAATCGAGGGGTGCATGGGGCCTGGCACGGGGTTCTTGCTCGAAGGCGTTGCTCGATTCCTCAAGCAGGGGCCGGAATTTGATATGATGAAAGAAAAGTTTCCATTTTTGACCCGGGTTCTTGAGGTTACGGTGACGTCGCTCAAACAGACGCTCTAGCGTGGTGCTGGGGAAGTTGCGGCGGACAAGCGTGCAGTCATGGCATGAAATGGAAGGCCAGCCTATTCATTCAAGCCAGAATAGCTGGCCTTCCATTGCCTGATACGTGGTGGAAGCTCGTGGGAATTTGTGTGGGAGTTGCGGACGATAGATAATCGGAAAACTCGAATTCTTTGATACCAGTCAGTCCAACTGCAGCTCACTATATTTTCTCAAACCACGGGCCATCGACTTCAACTTCTTCAACCATCCGAACACTCACACCAAGTCGGAGTTTCTTGAGTAGATCAACAAGGTCATCACCGTCGATTAGGTCAATCGGTGAGGCTCCGTCACGGGTAGCCTCTTTGGTCGCTTCACGAGTAAAGGTTCCGGTGGTAATGAAAAGTCCTTTGTCCGCACGTCCTACCATCGCGCCCCGAAAATCGCGGATAGCTCCAGGACCAACTGATCCTTTATAGCGCTTGCATTGAAATACAACATGATAACTCAGAACATCCTGTATTTTCACTATGCCCTTACCGTCTATGCCTCCATCTCCTGATTGACCTGTGACTTCAACTTGAACGAATCCAGCTTCTCTCAATAAACGTTTCGTAAGACGCTCAAAGGCATCGGGCTTTAGGGATAGAATTTTCTGATGAATTGTTTCTCTCCAGTCGATTGGCTCTGGAATCGCTTCTGGACTTTCATTTGTTACTTTCTTCTTTGAATTTTTATTTGTTTTACGCACATTTTGTATTATTTCTTCTGAAGTAAGTTTCATTCCTCGCTGATACTTGTCTGTGAAAGACCATATGCCACGCTCAGAGTTTTGTAGTAGTCCAAATATTTTTAAATATGTTCTGCACCAAGCAAGGCGGTATTCAACTTCAGTTTGACTTGATTTGTCAGGGTTGTGCAATTGGGATGTTACGGATTCTGGGAGCTTCAAAAGTTGGATAACTCCATCAGCAATTTCCTGGATTGTCCCAGATCCACCAAGTTCGTCAATAACTTGGATAGTAGGTAGCATCATTTCAGAGTACGGAGGAATATTCACGGGTTACTCCGAGCCAGCGTTTTCATGACCATACTACTTAAGCATAACCGTGCCAATTTGAATTTGGCAAAAAAATAGGGGCCTTGGCTTTCCCTCAACCCCGGTCGACAAGTGGGAACCCTGTGGGAAATTGCTTTGGAAAATCCCACGCTGTGGGGATTATTTAGTGATTTGCTGGAGTGATAGCCCCGTAAGTTCTCAATATTTCTACAGCCTCAGCCAACGGCAAGCCGACGACGTTGGTATAGGACCCGCAAATTGTCGCGACAAACGCCGCCGCGCCGCCCTGGATGGCATAGGCGCCGGCCTTGTCCATGGGTTCGCCGGTGGCGACGTAGGCAGCCAATCGCGCCTGGGAAATCTCCAGCATCGTTACATCCGTCGAGACGGTGAAGATTGCCGGCTCACGGCCTGGGGCGAAGAGGGCGCAGCCGGTCACCACCTGATGCGTGCGGCCCGACAGCAGCGTCAACATCCGCAGGGCGTCGCCAGCATCTTTTGGTTTGCCCAGAATCGTTTCCCCAACCGCCACGACCGAATCCGCGCCGAGGACCACGGCCTCGGGGTGCTGCCTGGCCACGGCCGCGGCCTTGCGCCTGGCCATGCGGGCGGCATAGGCGGCCGGGTGTTCGCCCGTGTCCGGGGCTGGTTCCTCAACGGGGCTGACCACAATATCGAAGGCGATGCCGGCCAGCCCGAGCAGTTCGCGGCGGCGGGGCGAGGCCGAGGCCAGAATGAGATTCGTGTGCGTAACGGTCATAGCATCCTGCAATACTTTTATATTTTTACGAACAATCAAGGAACGCCCGGAGACAAAAGGAACCTCCGTCCGCCCGGAGGCAGGTGTCCGGCTACCAATTGTCCGTACGGAAATGATGGTCGGCGCGAGGCGTCATGGGGCGCTTACGGGGGCGTACCTGGAAGTGAGGAAGGCCGATGCGTGGGAAGTGCCGCCCCGGCCCCTTTGCTGCTTACGGGAGGGACCGGCAGGGTTGGCCTTCTCGGGGCCGTCGGAGCAATGGTGTTTTCCAGCAGATCCAAACGGTATCTGGCCCGTCTCTGGCCCAGTCCCCGGCCGACCGGATTCCGCTGGCAAACCGCCCAGTTAAACTTATTTCCCCTTGCAGGGGTCCGGGGGGATCATCCCCCCGGCCGCCGGAGGCATCTTCCTCTTTTCTTTTCTAATTTTCCCTCACGTCTACGCCGGTTTTTTGCCTTCGAAGCGCGGCGTCTCGGTGTTCCAGTCCTGGGTTACGGCCCGGCCCTGCTTGTAGCGGAAGTCGCACAGGGCATCGCCCTGGGCGATGGTGTGCTGGCGGGCGAGGCCCGTGCCCTGGGCGCGCGAGGCCAGGAAGTCGTTTAGGCAATAATACGGGGCCACTTCGGCCACGCCCTGGGCTTTGAAATACTTGACCGCGCCGCACTCGGTATAGTCGTAACCGAGGTCAAAGGCTTTGCCGTCGCCGGGGATGAATTTGCCCACCCAGTCGCCGGGGAGCAGCTTCTGCTGGCTGGTTTCGGCCCATTCCTTGAGACTGGCCTGGGCGGCCGGGGAAAAGAGCGCCGCGCCCATGGCGTGGGCCTTTTGGGGCGGGATCGAAGCCCAGTCGGCGGCGTAGAGGTCGTAGAGAAGTCGCCCGGCATCTTTGGCGGCCAGGCCTTTTTCGCGCATGGCCTGATAGAGTGCGGTCAGCCAGCCGGCCATGGTGATAAAGGGCTGGTTGCGGTTGGCCAGGCCGCCCAGATCGGGCAGGCCCGGGAGCAGGGACTCGAAGCGGCGCACCGCGTCATCGGCCGTGGCTTTGGCGACGGGTTCGGAGACGCGCGCGGCCATCCATTTCTCGGCCCCGGCGCATATGCCCTTGAAATCGGCCAGGAACTTGGCCTTGTTTTCCATGTAAAAACCGACCGGCGCGCTCGGGGCAGGGGGAGCGGCGGCCAGTCCGGACGCCTTGGCGGCCTTCGATGCGGCGACCGCCGGCCAGGGAAAGAAGCAGGCGCAAAGGCCGGTGACGCCGGCCTGGAGGATGAAACGGCGGCTGACGCCGGTCGATTCCCGAGCCTGCGCAGTGATGCAATGGTGCAGCATGGTCCTGGTTCCTGTTTGGCAGTGGTCAATGACCGAAGATGTTTCGAGTGAGGCCGCTATGCCGTCAACCCCTTGAAAAGTGCTTAGGGGGTACGGGGGAAACTGCTTTCACACAGCTTCCCCCGATAACTTTTCCCCTTACGCCTTCACCTTTTTCTCGCCCAACAGTGCAGCCTTGAGCGTCTCGTCCAGTCCCGGATGCGGGAAGATGAGTTCCTCGGCTTGGTTACGGGTCCAGGCCTGGGACACGATGACCGTGGCCAGCGTGGCCATGGTCGATGCGCCGTGGCCGACGGCGGTGATGCCGGTCACTTTGTCGTTCTTCCAGGCCACCCGGGCAAAGCCGGGCGTATCGGCATGGGCCTGGGCAATGGGGTTGGCCACGAAGGCCGCTTCGGACACCAGATCGCCCGGGGCGGCGATGGCCCCGACGCGCATGATCTCCGGCGAGCCGTAGTAGCAGCCCGGGATGGGACCCGGGGCATACGGCCCGGTTTCCATCCCGGCGGCGTGGCGGGCGGCATAGACGCCCTGGCTGGATGCGGCGTGGGCCAGGAGCACCCGGCCGTTGCAGTCGCCCACGGCATAGATGCCGGGCGCGGCCTCCAGGGTGTCGCCGGTCTTGATCCAGGAGCGGTTGGGCGAGGGGTCGGCAAAGGCCACGCCGCAGTCGGCAAGGCCCGGGACGACGGTGGCGGCAAAGCGGCCGATGGCCACGAGCGCCTTGTCGGCGAGGATGGTTTCGCCGCCGGCCAGGGTGAGTTTGGCCCGGCCGTCCTCGGTGACAAGGCTTTCCACCGTGACCCCGGGGCGGGCGTCGATGCCTTGGCGGCGCATGACCTGGGCCACGACCTTGGCCACGTCCGGGTCTTCGGCCGGGGCGAGGCGGGGGGCGGCGTCGACCAGGGTCACCTTGGTCCCCAGGCGATGGTAGACGGCGGCAATCTCCAGGCCGATGGCCCCGGCCCCGACAATGACAAGACTCTCGGGCGCTTCGGTGAAATCCAGCACCGGGGCAACGCCGAGCACCGCCTGTCCGTCGGGCTTGACCCCGGGGAAGCTGGCAGCCCGCGAGCCCAGGGCCAGGATCAGGGCGTCAAAGGGCAGGTCTTCGGTTTCGCCGCCGCCGGCCACCTGGGCCAGGCCCGGGGCGACCCCGGTCAGGTTGGCCGTGACGTGTCGGACGCCGGCTTTTTGGAGCGTGGCGGCCATGGCCGAGTGGGTGGCGGCAATGAGTTTTTTCTTTTTGGCCTGGATGGCGGCCAGATCCGGGGTCACCGTACCGCTGGCCAGCTTCTGTTTGGCCTGGGCGGCCAGGGCTTCCACAGCCAGGGTGGTGGCCAGCAGGTGCTTGGTGGGAATGCAGCCCCAATTGAGGCAGGTGCCGCCCAGTTTGCCGCGCTCGACCAGGGTGACGGCCAGGCCCGCCGTCGCGCCGGTCAGCGCCGCCTCGTAGCCGCCGGGACCGGCTCCGACCACCACCAGCCGTTTGGCCGGATTAGAGGTCATCGGTGATCTCCATGGCCCGGGCAGCATGGGTCTCGTCCAGGCGGCCGACCGGCAGGGTGGTGGGGCAGGCGCGCACGGCCTCGGGATCGGTCTCGGCCAGGGCCAGGATGTCCAGCAGATCGGCCACAAAGACGTCAAGCGTGTCCTTGCTCTCGGTCTCGGTCGGCTCGAACATGAGCGCTTCCTTGACGATCAACGGGAAGTAGATGGTCGGGGCGTGGTAGCCGCGATCCAGGAGCGCCTTGGCAATATCGAGCGCCCGGACGTTCTTCTCGGCTGCGAGCTTGGCGGCGGAAGCCACGAACTCGTGCATGCACACCCGGTTGTACGGCACCTCAATGGCGTCGGCCAACCGCTTGCGCATATAATTGGCCGAGAGCACGGCCGACTCCGACACCCGGGTCAGTCCCTCGCGGCCCAGGCGCAGGATGTAGGCGTAGGCTTTGAGCACCACCCCGAAGTTGCCGTAAAACGGGGCCACATAGCCGATGGATTTGGGATGGTCGTAGCTGAGGGAGAACCGGCCGGCGTCGTCCTTTTGCACCCGGGAGATGGGCAGATAGGGGATGAGCCGCTCGGACACGCCAACCGGACCGGACCCCGGTCCGCCGCCGCCGTGGGGCGTGGCAAAGGTCTTGTGCAGGTTGAGGTGCACCACGTCAAAACCGGCGTCGCCCACCCGCAGCTTGCCCAAAATGGCGTTGAGGTTGGCCCCGTCGTAGTAGAGGAGCGCGTCGAATTTGCGGCAAAGGGCCACGATCTCGGGCAGATGGCGCTCGAACAGGCCAAGGGTGTTGGGTACGGTCATCATGACACCGGCGGTCTCGTCGTCGATGACGGCGGCCAGGGCGGCCGGGTCGATCATGCCGTCCTTGGATTCGATGGTCACGACCTCGAAACCGGCGATGGCGGCCGAGGCCGGGTTGGTGCCATGGGCCGAATCCGGGCAGATGATCTTGGTCTTTTTATGGCCTTTATCCGCATGATAGGCGGCGATCATGAGCGCGCCGGTCAATTCGCCGTGGGCTCCGGCCATGGGGTGCAGGGTAAAGGCGGCCATGCCCGTGATTTCGCACAGGCACTGTTCCATCTCATACATGACTTCGAGCGACCCGGCCGACATGTCGCCGCCGCCGGGCAGCTGGGGGGTGAGCGGATGGAGCCTGGAGAAGCCGGCCAGGGCGGCCACTTCCTCGGTGAACTTGGGGTTGTACTTCATGGTGCACGACCCCAGCGGATAGAAGTTGGAGTCGATGCCGTAGTTCTTGCGCGACAGGGCCGTAAAATGGCGCACCACGTCAAGTTCGGACAGCGACGGCAGGCCGACGTCGCCGTCGCGCAACAGGCCCGGCGGGATGAAATCGATGGGCGCGGTCTTGGGGGCGTCGGGCCAGACCCCTTCGCGGCCGGGCACGGATTTGGAAAAAACAGTGCTCATAAGGCTTTCTCCAGCCGCCGGGCCAGACGATCGATGTCGGCGCGGTCGTGCTTTTCGGTGCAGCAGATAAGGAGCGCGTTTTCCAGGCCCTGGTAGTAGCGGCCCAGCGGAAAGCCCGGCACGATGCCGTCGTCCATGAGCGTTCTGGCCACCTGCTTGGCATTGACCGGAAAGACGGCCGCGAACTCGTTGCCAAACGGGGCTTCATTGAGGAGCGACACCCCGGGAATGGAGCACAATTTCCAGGCGGCGTAATTGGCGTTTTCAATGGACCGGGCGGCTTGCCGGGTGAGTCCCTCGTTGCCGGTCAGGCAGAGGTTTATGAGGGCGCGCAGGGCGCACAAGGCCTGGTTGGAGCAGATGTTGGAGGTGGCCTTCTGGCGACGGATGTGCTGCTCCCGGGCTTGCAGGGTCAGCACGTAGCCGGTGCGTCCCTGGCCGTCCTTGGTGCGCCCGGCGATGCGGCCGGGCATCTGGCGGATCATGGGCTTTTGGCAGGTCATGATGCCCAGATACGGTCCGCCAAAGGACAGCGGCAGGCCGAGGCTCTGGCCCTCGGCCGTGGCAATGTCGGCTCCCATGGCCCCGGGGGTCTTCAGGACGGTCTGGAGCACCGGATAGCAGGACATGATGGAAACCGCGCCCTTGGCCTTGGCCGTGGCGAAAAGTTCGGTGAAGTCCTGGACGTTGCCGAAGAAATTGGGATTTTGCACCACAACCGCCGCCGTTTCGGCGTCGATGGCCGCAGACAGGGCCTCGAAGTCGTCCAGGCCGTTTTTATGCGGCACCACCACCAGATCGAGATGGAGGTTTTTGGTGTAGGTGGCCAGGACGATGCGGTAGATGGGGCTGACGGTCTCGCTGACCACGGCTTTTTTGCGCCGGGTGTGGCGCACGGCCATCATGAGCGCCTCGTAAAGCGCCGTGCCGCCGTCATAGACCCCGGCGTTGGAGCATTCCATGTCCAGCAGCCGGGTGACGGCGGTCTGGTATTCAAAGATGGCCTGCAACGTGCCCTGGGAGGCTTCCGGCTGGTAGGGCGTGTAGGCGGTGTAGAACTCGCCGCGCGACAACAGCATGTCCGAGGCGGCCGGGACGTAATGGTCGTAATAGCCGCCGCCTAAAAAACTGACCATGTCGATCCGGTTTTTGGCCGCCAGCCGCTCCATGGCGATGCGCACGGCCATTTCCGTGGCCCCTTTGGGCAGGTCAAAGCTTTTGGGCCGCAGCGAGGCCGGGATTTCGGCAAAAAGGGCGTCTATGTCGGGCAGGCCGACAACGTCGAGCATTTCCCGGATTTCCTCCGGGGTATGGGGGATATAGGGCATGTGACGCTCCGGTTTAATGCTCGGCCTTGGCCAGTTCCTCGTATTCTTCGGGCGACAGCAGGCCGGTGGGTTCGTCACTCAGACGTACCCGGATGAGCCAGCCTTCGCCGTAGGGGTCGGTGTTGACCTTCTCCGGCGCGCCTTCCAGCTCGTCGTTGACCTCAATGACTTCGCCGCTGACCGGGCTGTAGAGTTCGCTGGCCGCCTTGACGGACTCGACAGAGCCCATTTCCCGTCCGGCTTCCACGGTGTCGCCGACGGCGGGCAGCTCCACATAGGTAATGTCGCCGAGTTGTTCCTGGGCAAAGTCGGTAATGCCGACCATGGCGATTTCGTCCTCGATGCGTACCCACTCGTGGGTTTTGGAATAGAGCAGATCCTTTTGCATGGCGCTTCTCCCTGGCGTGATGATCGGTCGGTTTGGCAGCCCGCCTGGGGTCGTGACGGGCTGGCCGTCAAATACCGCTTTGATTGGCCTGGGGCAAGCTGTGCCCGCGAATTGTTCCGACAGCAGGCCGAAGAATCGTCGGCCGTGCTCCCTGTTGCGCATTTGAGGGTTTCACGGTAACACGGATGATGCGCCGTGATGCGCTTTTGGTCCCTTGAGGAGCCTTGGGTGAGCCAGAAATATGTTCCGACCCCGATTGTCCCACACTCCCGTGATGTCCCGCAATGGCAGGACGGGCGGATGCGGCTGGCCTTGGCCGGCCGGGAATTCACGCTGTGCCGTCGGGCCGACATGGAATCGCTGTGGGCCGGGCTTGGCCGGGATGATTTCGGAGCGGACGAACATATGCCATATTGGGCCGAGTTGTGGCCGGCCAGCGTGCTCATGGCCGCCTGGCTCGGGTCCGGGGCCTGGGATGTGGCTGGCCGACAGTGTCTCGATCTCGGCTGCGGCATGGGGCTTTCGACCATGGCCGGAGCGGCGGCCGGCGGGAAGGTGCTAGGGGTGGACTACGAGCCGGCGGCCGTGGCCCACGGTCTGGCCAATGCCCGGGAAAACGGCCTGGACGCCAGGTTTGCCGTCATGGACTGGCGCCGTCCGGCCTGCCGGCCCGGGGTGTTCGAGCGCATCTGGGGCAGCGACATTTTATACGAAACGCGGTTTTACGAACCGCTGACCCAGCTTTTCCGTTCACTGTTGACCCCGGGCGGCAGCATTGTCCTGTCCGAACCCTGGCGGGAAGTGTCGCGCCCGGTCTGGGACCGGCTGGCCGCCGACGGATTTGCCGTGACCCGGCTGCATGAGGAATCCGTGTCCGTGGCCTCGTGCCGCAGCACCATCAGCCTCTACGAGATCAGACCATAGGGAGGAAGACGCATGGGACAGACCATCCGTTTCGGTGTTTCGCTTAATTCCGAATTGCTGGAAAAATTCGACGCCCTGTGCGACGAAAAAAGCTATCAGACCCGTTCCGAAGCCATCCGGGATCTTATCCGGGGTGTTTTGGTGCAAAAGGAATGGGAGCAGTCCGACAAGGAGGTGGCCGGGGTGTTGACCCTGGTCTACGACCACCACACCTCTGATCTGGCCCAGCGGCTGATTGAAACCCAGCATGAGCAGCACGGCGTCATCTTATCCACCATGCACGTGCACCTCGACCATCACAACTGTCTGGAAGCCCTGGTGCTCAAGGGGCCGGGCGAGGCGGTGCAGCGGCTGTCGCAAAAGCTCATTTCCACCCGCGGCGTCAAATACGGCAAACTTGCCTTGGCCACCACCGGCCAGGAAATCGTCTAGCGTCGCGTTCGGTTTTTTTTCCAAGTGTTTGGCAGACAACAGCACGTGAACTTATAGATTTTATTCACAGAAAAACTGAAGTGCTTTATTGGGAACGCGACGCGAAACCGCGTCCGTTCTCCCTGAGCCGGCCCCGGGTTCGTTTTGCCAGACGCCACATTCACGACGGCGGGGGCGCGGCAACGGTGCGTGCAGCGTCCGCAGGCGGGGAGCTTTACAGTCCCGCCCTAGCGGCGTACTAACCGCCTCCCCGCAGTCCCCGGCCCCGAATGGGGCCGGGGGAGCAATTTCCCCCATCGGGGCGGGCCGGGACAGACCCGGCTGTCGTTGGAGACTCACTGAATGGCCATGCAAGACGTGCAAAGCGGACCCCCCGAGGTCCCCATCGATCTGGACCGGGTCGGCATCAAGAATTTTCGTTTGCCGCTCACCGTCCGCGACCGGGTCCGCGGCCGCCAGCATACGGTGGCCGATGTGGAGTTGTCCGTCGATCTGCCGGCCCGCTTCAAAGGCACCCACATGAGTCGGTTCGTCGAGGCCCTGTCTGGCTTTACCGGCGAACTCGATCTGGTGTCGTTTCGGGCGCTTCTTGCCGATGTGCGCGAGCGGCTGGAGGCCCAAAACGCCCACCTGACCCTGCGGTTTCCCTATTTCTTGTCCAAGCTCTCGCCGGCCACCGGCGCTTCGGCCCTTATGGACTACAGCTGTCACGTGTCCGGAGAGTTTGAAGGCGAAAAATTCCGCCAGACCCTTGGCGTGGACGTGCCGGTCATGACGGTGTGTCCGTGCTCCCTGGCTATTTCCGACCAGGGGGCGCACAGCCAGCGGGCGGTCGTGTCCATCCGCTGCCGCTTCACAGGCTTTGTGTGGCTGGAGGAGCTGATCGAAATGGCCGAAGCGGCCGGGTCTTCGCCGGTCTATGCGCTCCTTAAGCGCGAGGACGAAAAATTTGTGACCGAGCAGGCCTTTGCCAACCCCACCTTTGTCGAGGATGTGGCCCGGCAGGTGGCCCGGGCCCTGCGGGAGCACCCCAAGGTGACGTGGTTTCGGGTGGAGGTGGAGAGCTTCGAGTCCATCCACAACCACAGCGCCTTTGCCGACATCGAAGGACGAAACGAGCGGCCTCAGGCCGGCGAACGGTGAAGAAGCTGCGTTCACAGCCTTGAGGCCTGGCAAGGTCTACCGGAAAAGCCGGACACTACGCCGTCCGGAATCGGGAAGACGTCGCAGCGGCCGGAGGCGGCCCTGTCCGGGGGGTGCCCCGGGGGGCGTCGCAGGGGAGACCACCGTTTGCTTGGTTTGAAGGCCGACTGTTTTGTCCTTGAATGACAAGCTGTTGGTTGCTTTTGGATCAAGGCCGGGCAGCAGTACGCGCAATATCCCTTGTTCGTAATTCCCTGTACGGGTATGGGAAAACACATGTGTGCCCAAGACGTGCTCGCGGCCAAATGCGAGCAGATCATTCAATTGGCCCCGGTGTCGATCATGAGCATCGACGCCGAGGGCGTCATCACCTTCGTCAACGACTGGCATCTGGCTAATTTCGCCCGGGGCAAGCGCGACCGGGACTATTATATCGGTAAAAAGCTCCAGGAGCTGCCCGGCATCCTTTCCGCCGGCATTGAAACCGAAATAAAGCGCATTCTGGCCGGAAAGACCGTCCATCTGGAAGCGCTGTATACCGACGAGTGCAGCGGCGGACAATCGGCCTACCAGAATATCCGCGGCATCCCGGTCCTTGAGGACGGCGTGGTCAAGGGCGGCATCATCATCCGTGAAGACGTGACCAGACTCGTCCTGTCCCAGCATCTGTTGGCGGAAAACCAAGCCATTTTCAAGGGGTTGCTCGACGCCACCCATGACTCCATCATTTTATCCGACATTGACGGCTACATCCTGGTGCTCAACGAAGAGGCTGCGAGGCGACGCGGCCAGACCGTCGGCAGTCTGGTCGGGGCCAGCCTGTATGACTCCATGTCCCCGGAGCTGGCCGAGATGCGGCGGGAACACCTCCGCGAGGCTGCCGCCAGCAACACCATTGTCTGGTATGAAGAGCGCCATGCGGACCATGTGTATCAGGTCAGCCTGTGCCCCATTGCCGACGAAGCCGGGCATGTCGTCTCCGTGGCCAGCTATTCCCGTGACATTACGCGGCTTAAGGAAACCGAAAACCAGTTGCGTCGGGAAAAGGAACTGGCCTTTTCCGCCAGCCAGGCCAAATCCCAGTTTCTGGGCAACATCACCCACGAGTTGCGAACGCCCTTAAACGGCATCATCGGGGCCACCCAGCTGGCCTTGTCGGGTGGTCAGGGCGAGGACCAGGAAGAGCTTTGGCAGATCGTCGAGGACTCGGGCAAGCGGCTGTTGTCCATTGTCAACAATGTGCTGGAGTTGGCCGACATTGATGCCGCAGCCATTGAGCCGGTCCTGTCGTCGTGCAGCGTGCGCGATCTGCTGGCCTCGCTTGTCCGCGGCTACGGCGTGCGGGCCAAAGTCAAAAACATCGGCTTTGTCACACGCCTTGACCCCCGTATCCCGGAGCGGCTGGTGGGCGACGTCTTCCGCCTGCGCCAGATTCTGTCCAATCTGGTGGATAATGCCCTCAAATGCACCACAACCGGCGCCATCGAGGTCCGGGCCAAGCGGATATCCTCGGCCCGGGCCGCCTTTGCCCCGCAGTACTGCACCCTGCTTTTTATGGTGCGCGATACAGGCATCGGCATTGCCAAGGCCTTGCAAGGGAAAATTTTCGAGGATTTTGAGCTGGCCGAACATTACCTGACCAAACGGCTCAGCGGAGCCGGGATCGGGCTGTCCATTGCCCGGCATCTGGTGGAGATGCTCGGCGGACGTATCTGGGTTCGGAGCACGCCCGGCCACGGCAGCACGTTTTACTTCACCGTGCCCTTTGCCTTGCCGGACTATGAATGCCGGGATGCGGCCGTGGTCTATGCCAGCGAGGATCCGGTTTTTTCGCCCGAAGACTATACGGTGCTCCTGGTTGAGGACGAGCGCATCAACCGCCTGACCACCGGGCGCACCCTGGCGCGCCTTGGCTACAACGTGCTCGAGGCCATAAACGGCCAGGAAGCGCTGGCCATGCTTTCCAGGGAGCAGGTGGACGCGGTGCTCATGGACATCCAGATGCCGGTCATGGACGGCATCGAGTGCACCCATCACATCCGTAACGGCGAAGTGCCGGGCCTGTCCAAGCGCATCCCGGTGGTGGCCCTGACGGCCTATGCCAGCGAGAAGGACCGGGAGCGGTTTTTGCGCCTGGGCATGAACGACTATCTGGCCAAGCCGCACTCCATCGAACAGCTGGCCGAGGTGCTGGAAGCCAATCTCAAGGACGTTTCAAGCCCGACCTAGGGGTGCGTTCGCGGCGCAGTTTCCCGTTGCTCCGGCCTTTCCGTCTTGACCTCTCCCCCTGCCTGGTGGCAATGCTGACCATCGTCGGTCCTTCCTGCCTGTGCAGGCGCGTTGACCCGACGTCCTGGCGCTGCCTCTGCGGCGTCAGCCTGGACCCGCCATCCAAAGGTCGTACCTTGGGAGAATACTATGCCTTCTGTGCGCGATGTGACGTTTGAACTCTTGCGTCGTCTCGATCTGACGGTCGTTGTCGGCAACCCCGGCTCCACGGAAGAGACGTTTCTCAAAGATTTTCCAGCAGATTTCACCTATGTTCTGGCCCTGCAGGAATCAAGCGTCATCGGCATTGCCGACGGCTTGGCCCAGGGGCTCAAAAAGCCTGTTCTCGTCAACGTCCATACCGGGGCCGGCATGGGCAACGCCATGGGCTGCATCCTGACCGCCTACCTCAACAAGACGCCGCTGATTATCACCGCCGGGCAGCAGACCCGCGAGATGCTCCTTGGCGAACCGTTTCTGACCAACACCGAGGAAACCGTGCTGCCAAAGCCCTGGGTCAAATGGAGCTATGAGCCCAAACGACCCCAGGATGTGCCCGGAGCCTTCATGCGCGCCTATGCCATGGCCGTGCAGCAGCCCACGGGACCGGTTTTTCTCTCTTTGCCGCTTGATGACTGGGACAAGGAGATGGACGCTCGCGACGTCTTGCGCAGCGTCTCCACCCGCCACGCCCCGGACCCGGCGCGCCTTGAGGATTTCGCCGCCCGCATCCGGGCCAGCCACAATCCCGTCCTGGTCTACGGCGGCGATCTCTCACGCAGCCAGGCCTGGGAGGCCGGCATCGCTTTTGCCGAGGCCTTGCAAGCCCCGGTGTGGCTCGGACCCTTTACCGAGTGCGTGCCGTTTCCCGGCAACCATCCGCTTTATGCCGGCGTGCTGCCGCCGGCCGTGGGGCCGCTTGGCCAGGCGCTTAGCGGCCATGATCTGGTCGTGGTCGTTGGCGCGCCGGTCTTTCGCTACTATCCCTGGGTGGCCGGGGAGATCCTGCCGGCCGGCACGAAACTGTTGCAGATCATCGACGACCCCTACGAGGCAGCCAAGTCCGTCGCCGGCGACAGCCTCGTGGCCGACAGCCTGCTCGCCCTGGAGGCCCTTCTCCCCCTGGTGGGCAGCCGGCCGGTGCGGGGGCCGGTCAGGCAGAACGCTCCGGTGGCGGCCGTGCCGGACGATGCGCCGCTGCCCCTGACCCCGGGCCAGATCTTTGCCGTCCTGTCCGAGAGCGCCCCGGCGGACGTGATCGTGGTCAACGAGTCGCCCTCCAACATGCGCGATCTGGCCGGGACCTCCCTGGGCGTGGTGACCCGGCCCCACAGTTCCTATGTCATGGCTTCGGGGGGGCTGGGCTGGGGGATGCCCGCAGCCGTGGGACTGGCCATGGCCGAGGCGCGCACCGGACGCAACCGGCCGGTGGTGGCGGTCATTGGCGACGGCTCGTTCCAGTATTCGCTTCAGTCCATCTGGACGGGCGTGCAACACGGGGCGCATGTGGTGTTCGTGGTGCTTCGAAACGAGCAATACGGCATTCTCAAGGCCTTTGCCCGGCTGGAGGAAACGCCGGGCGTGCCGGGCCTGGACCTGCCGGGGCTCGACATCGTGTCTCTGGGGAAGGGCTACGGCGCAGCCACGGCCAAGGCAGCCGCCCCGATCGAGATTCGTGCGGCCTTTGCCAAGGCCCTGGCCTTCAAGGGCGTTTCGGTCATCGAAATCGCCACAGACAAGCACATAAGCGACCTCATCCCCAAATAGCCCCTCCCGGGCAGCCGGCAGAACGCAGGTAGGCCGCTCCATGACTGGAGCGGCCTTTTTTTGGGGGGGGCAGCGCCCTGAACCCTTCAGACAACATTTCCAGTTGCCGGGGGGCCGGCGGGATGACCCCCCGGACCCCTGCAACGGTGGTCCCCGTCAAACGCTAACGACTGCTTGTCCCGCTCCACAGCCGACCGGATTGCCCGTCAACGCCCAAAACCCCTTGAAAAACTTCTCCCTTTGCAGGGGTCCGGGGGGATCATCCCCCCGGCCGCCGGAGGCCTCTTTTGTTTTCTCCTCCCTCGCTCAGCTTCGCTTCCTGGCGCAAGGAGCCCGGTTGATGCAGAAAAAACGTGTCCTGGGCCCGGGCGATCTCCGCTTCGCACGGCAAGGTGGCTGATTTGAGTTCTTCCTCGGTGCGGCCGAAGGCGTAGGTGGTCAGCGTATAGAGCATTTTCCCCCGGGCGAGAAAGGTCTGGCGAACGAGTTGCAGGCGCACGGTTCCGGCCTCGTCGGCCACGTTTCGCAGGTAGATGGCGTCGTAGCTGCGTCGGCCATGGGTCGTGGACGGGCGGCAGCTCACGTTGTAGCCCTTGAGCGTGTCCGTCACATAATTTTTGACCAGTTCGCAGTTGGCAAAGTCCGACGTGGTCGGCAGAAAGTCTTCGGGACGTTCGCTGACGCAGATATAAAAGCGGCAGTCCCCGCGCCTGGTTTCCACCGAGGCCTGGCAGGCGGCTGTTTTCTCTTCGCGCACCGTCCAGCCCTTGGGCGGGATGAAACTGAAAAGATAGGGCGCGTTGACGTAGCGGTCCACCGTTTCCGGCGGTTCGTAGCAGCCGGCGACCGTCAGAAGTAAGGCGGCGGCCGGAAGAAATGGGAGGAAGCGGCGCATGGCCGGCTCTAGCATGGCCGGAGTCTCCCTTCAAGCAAAGAGCGTCCGACACGCCTTGCCCGTCGGTCCGGACTGCATTATAGAAAGGAAGCGTATTTCTTTCCAGGCCAGGAGGCGTAGATCATGACTGACGCCATCTCCTCTGCCCAGTCGGCCCTCAGCGCCATGGGCACCTCCATGGCGGTTGCGGCCAACAACGTGGCCAACGTCAATACCGACGGTTACAAGTCCAAAGACGTGCGTCTGACCACCGGGCCGAACGGTCAGGGCGTACGGGTGGGCGACGTGGTCACGGATGATTCGGCCGGCGGTTACCGTCCGGCCGCGGTCAGCGCCCAAAACGAGGCCGGCGTGTATGAGCCGACTGCGGCGATGGTGGAGACCAGCAACGTGGATCTGGCCCGCCAGACGGTTGATATGGTCGAGACCAGCCGGGCCTTTGAGGCCAATGCCGCCGTGATCCGCACCCAGGACGACATGCTCGGCACCCTCCTGGATACCCGCGTCTAGTCCCATCCGCAGGAACCACCCGGCTGCGACAGTGCGGACCGCGCCGCGCCAGGGCACGCCCGGTCATGGCGCGCAGGCCGGGAATTCCCGTCAGGAAATTGACAGCCCCGGAACGAAGCTATAGACCATGACAAGCCGCCAGGATCGGGCGGTCCTTTTTTCCGGAGGCCAGATGGAACTGAACCTTTCCGGCATGGTTGGCCAAAGCGCCTGCTTGGCTGAGGTGCTGCGGGTGCTTGGCAAAGTGGCTCCCACCGACTCGACGGTGCTGGTCACAGGCGAATCCGGCACGGGCAAGGAATTGCTGGTCCGCGCCCTGCACGCCAACAGCCACCGGGCCACAAAGCCCTTTGTCCCGGTCAACTGCGGGGCCATCCCCCGCGAGCTGCTCGAATCGGAACTTTTTGGTCACGAAAAAGGGGCCTTCACCTCGGCCGTGCGCACCCGGCAGGGCCGGTTTGAACTGGCTGAGGGCGGGACCATCTTTCTCGATGAAATCGGCGAGATGGATCTAAGCCTGCAAGTGAAGATTCTGCGGGCGCTGCAGGAAAAGGAATTCGAGCGCGTCGGCGGCGACAAGACCCTCAAGGCCGACGTGCGCATCGTAGCCGCCACCAACCGCGACCTGGAAGTCGAAGTGGAGACCGGTCGGTTTCGCGAAGACCTCTATTACCGCTTAAACGTCATACCGCTCCACCTGCCGCCCTTGCGGGAACGGGGCGACGATGTCCTGCTGTTGGCCGCACATTTTCTCGGCCGGTTTTGCCGTCAGAAAAACCGCTGCACCCAGACCTTTTCCCCTGAAGCCCGCGATCTCATCCTCCGTTATCCCTGGCCCGGCAACGTCCGGGAACTGGAAAACTTCATGGAGCGCCTCTCCATCCTGTGCGACCAGGATGTGATCGCGCCGCACGATCTGCCGCGAAAGATTCTCGACAACGCCGGCGTGGCCCTGCCGCCGCCGATGGCCGAGGCTGTTGCCGGGGGCTTTCGCTGGCCGACCCTGGCCGATCTGGCCGAGAAATCCATGGGGCTCAAGGAATTTCTCGACGCCATGGAGGAGACGCTGCTCATTGAGGCCCTGGAGCGGGCCTCCGGCGTCAAGAACCAGGCCGCAGAGCTGCTTGGCATCAAACGCACGACGCTCATCGAGAAGCTTAAAAAACGCAATATGGCCGGGGAGTAGGCCCGGGGTGCCCAGTTGCGCGCCCATGCCCGTAGCATGTTCCTTGCAAGGAAGCCCGGCGTGAGCTTTTTCTCCCGCGCCGTCCTGCGACGGTTCCTCTTTGCGGCCATATTGGTCCTGCTGTCCGTCGGCCCGGCGGCCGCTTTATCTGTCTCCACGGTCACCCGGCCGGATACGGATTCGCTGATCCTGCAATTTTCCCGGCGCGGGGCCTATCCCACCATTGCCCGCACCGGTCCGGTCGAAATAAGCCTGACCTTTCCCCCTGGTTCCCTGGCTGGCGAACCACCTCCGGCACAGACGGATTTCCATTCCTCCCGGCTGCTTGAAGGCGTCCGGGTGGCGGGTGACACAGTTTTGGTGCGTCTCAAATCCGATGCCTTCGGGTTCGTTGGCTGGCCAGAAGGCGAGCAGGGACTCAAACTCCAAGTCTACCGTGACCCGACCGGGGCCAACTGGACGCCTGGGGCGCCGTCTGCTGCAGCCAATACCACCTGGCCGCCGGTCGAGGCCGCCCCCAAGCCGTCTTCCTCCCTGACGCTGCCAGTCACGCCGCCCAACAACAAGCCAGGTCCCCTTGACCTGCCGCCCTTGCCGCCGTCTCTGGCCCCGGCCTTGCCGCCGCCGGGAGCAGCCAAAGCGGCCGAGGCGGCCAAGGAACCCTTTTATGCCGTGCCGTCGTCCATGCGGGCCACGGCGCTTCGCGTGGGGCCGGAAAAATCCCCGGTCCTGCGCCCGGCCGGCCTGGAGACGGTCCCCTCTCCGGCCCTGACCGACAGACCGGCCGGGCAGGACCAGCAAACCGTTGCCGGCCGGACCAGCGGCAGCGGCGAACTGCGCCAGCCTGTCAAATTACCGCCGATTCCGCCGGAGGTCGCCGCCGCCGGCCAGACCCGCAGTCCGGTGACGCCGCCCGGGAGCGGACCACAGCCCACTCCTGCAACGCCCAAGGCCATGGCTGCGGCCACCCCGCCGACCTCACCGGACGCTCCCGCCGCTCCTGCCGTTGAACCGCCGCCGGCCAAAGAAGAGGACCACGACGCCAACACCTTGGTGGCGGCCCAGGCCGAGCGGTTGGGCGGCAATTTGTTTGGGGCGCAGAACATGATGCGCGATTTGCTTGCCAGACCCGGTCTCAAACCCGAGGTGCGCGAAGAGGCCGTCCATTCCCTGGCCGGGGTGCTGGTGGATACGTACAAGGACGACCCGGCTGGTCACTACGATGCCATTCAAAAGGCTTTAAACGAAGCCATAAACGTCAATCCCAACTCCTATCGGGTGCCGGAGGCGTTGTTGCAGCTGGGGATGCTCAATTTGCGCGTGGGCAATATCCCCGAGGCCAAGGGCTATTTCAACGTGCTCACGCGCAAGTATCCCACCGACGCCAACGTGCCCATGGTCAATTTCGCCTGGGGCGAGTACTACTTTGACCGGGGCGAATACAAAAAGGCCGAAGAAGAATACAAGAATCTGGTTGAAAAATTCCCGGAGAGCAAGTTCGTGCGCGAGGGAGCCATGGGCTTGGCCAAGACCCTGGTGCGCCTTGGCCGCTACAAGGAAGCGGCCCAGATCGCCGACTACATAGACAAACGCTGGCCGCGTTACTATGTGGAATTCCCGCAAATTCTTCGGATAACGGGTGATATCGCCTACAGAAATGGCGACTATAAAAAAGCCCGTGACGCCTACATGCTCTTTTACAACATGGACCCCAAGGTCAAGGATGCCGATCTGGTCCTGGCCAAGCTCGGCGACATCTACGCCAGACTGGGCAACAAGCCCGGGGCCGTGGATTTCTACAATCTGGCCATCAAGGATTATCCCGACAGCGAAGGCGGACTCGTGGCCAAAATGCGGCTGGCCGAGCAGGGCGTGCATGATCAGCCCACCATCTCCGAGATGTTTTCGCTTTTTGACAAGCCCGAGTACGGCAGCCCCGAGGAAATCTACGCCGGCATCATCCGCGACCACCCCCAAAGCCCGCTGGCGCCCCTGGCCCAGCTCAAGCTCGCCATGTGGCTGCTCCACCAGCAGAACTACCCCGGCAGTCTCAAGGAGGCCGCCGCCTACCTGGAACGCTATCCAAAGAGCGACCTGGCCCCCAAAGCCGAGGAAACGGCCATCACCGCCTTTGAAAAGATGGCTGCCGACCTGCTGGCCCACAAGGATTACGACCGGCTCATCGCCGCCTACGAGGCCCACCGGCTCATCAACGCCAACCGGGGGATGCTCTCCGACACCACCCGCCTGGGCTTGGCCCTGGCTTACCTGCGGACCGGCAAGACCCGCGAGGCCCTCCGTGAGGCCCTGCCCTACGTCGGACCCAAGGAAACCGACAACGGCAATTGGGCCCTGACCATGGCCATGTCGGTCTACCAGAACGAACGCGCCTGGCGCGACATCGTGGATCTGGCCCGTCAGGTCCAGGGCTGGCGGTTTTCCCCCAGCCAGCGCCGGGGGCTGGAATATCTGGCGGCCGAGGCCCTGGAGAATCTCGGCGAATCCGACCGGGCGCTCAAGCTGTGGGCCAAGATGGCCGGCGATCAGGAGCTTGAGGCCGAGAAGCGCTGCTATGCCCTGTATTTCGTGGCCAAGGACGCCATGGCCAAAAAGGAATACGAAAAGGCCCAGCTCTACGCCGGCGAGGCGGATTTCATGTTCAAGGAGACGGGCCGCGACGGCGACAAGCGCAAGGCTGCCGTCAACATTTTGGTGGAATCCACCCGGGCCCAGGGCGAGTATGCCAAGGCTCTCAAGCACGCCGCGGCATATGCCGCGCTGTGCAAGGAAGGCGACGACGATTGGGCCGGCAACCGGATGCGCATGGCCGCCATCCAGCGAGCCATGGGCGATGTGGAGGGCTGGCGGGCCACGCTCACCGCCATGCGCGATGCCTCGCCGGACTCCCTCTACGGCCGCATGGCCGCCTCCGATCTGGCCGCCAGCGGCCTGCAAAACCGTCTCGACGCCTTGACCCAAAGCCAGTAACTTTGCCCTGCCCTTGTCAAAGAGGGCCGCTCCGGGCTAGATTGCCCCTACTGTCCCGACCCTCGCGGCCGGCAGACAAGGAGTCGGCCATGCCCCAGACCAAAACCCGAGACGGCAACCTGCGCCAGCCTGTGGTGGCGGGCCGCTTTTATCCCGGCGATGCCGCTGGCCTGGCCCGGGAAACCGCCGGCTATCTGGCCTTGGCCGAAGCCCCGTCAAAGCGGCCAACCCTGCTGGCCATGGCCCCCCATGCCGGCGCCGTCTACAGCGGTCCCGTGGCCGGGCGCACCCTGGGCGCGGCCAACTTGGCCGAGACTCTGCTTCTTTTGGGACCAAACCATACCGGCCAGGGCGCGCGTCTGGCGGTGTGGCCGTCCGGGGCGTGGCGCATTCCGGGCCACGACGTGCCGGTGGACGACGGTCTGGCGGCGGCGCTGCTGGCGGCCGCGCCGGCTCTGGTTTCCGACCGCCAGGCTCATCTGGGCGAACATTCTTTGGAAGTGCTGTTGCCGTTTCTGGCCCAGGTCCGTCCAGCCTGCCGCATCGTGCCGGTGGCCGTGGCCGAGCCGGACTTGGCCGTCCTGGCCCAAACCGCTGCCGCCATGGCCGGGGTGTTGGCCGGTTGGGGGCAGTCTGTTTCGGTGGTCGTCAGTTCGGATATGAGCCATTACGTGCCCCACGATACCGCCAAAAAGCTCGATACCCTGGCTCTGGCCCGGATTTTGGCCCTTGATCCGTCGGGATTGTATCAGGTGGTGCGCGAGGTGGGCATCACCATGTGCGGGGTTTTGCCCATGGTCCTTGGGCTGTTGACCGCTTTGGCCCTGGGTGCGACGTCGGCCCGGCTGGCTGCCTACGCCACCTCGGCCGAGGCCAGCGGCGATTATGGGCAGGTGGTGGGATACGCCGGCGTCTTGGTGGAGTAGGGCGGCCTGTCGCCCGATGCGAAGGGGATGCGGCCTGGAGTGTCCGCCGGCGCGATCCGGGTTGCGCCACAGCATGGACTCTATCGGGTTGTGCCGGTAAAAGATGCCAGCGGCGGGGTGTCCGGCCCGTCGCCAAACCATGTCCTGCGTTATGCAAGAGGTCTTATGAAACGACTGTCCTGTCCGACCGGCCCGATCAAGGTTCTGGCTGTGCTGGTTTTGTGTCTGGCCCTGGCGTCCTGCGCCACCTATACGCCCCCCAATCCGCAGATCAACGGGGTTGTGGATCCGGCCATGCTGCCGACCGCCGTTCGGACGGCGGAATGGGACATTGGGGCGGTGCGCTACGCCTGGTCCGGGAAAGGCATCAACTATTACGAGGCGGGCCTGTTTCCGGCGTTGCTGCTCGTGCGCAACAAATCAGGCTACTCCCCCATGGTCTACGCCGAAGAGTGTCGCGGCATAGGCCCCGGCGGCGTGGAATATCCGCCGTATCCCGTGGCAGCGGCGGCTGACGTGGTGTTCAACTCCACAGCCTACAAGAAGAGCGCCGAGGCGGCGGTGGTCGGTGGACTGACCGGCGGCGCAGTGGGCGCCGGCCTTGGGGCGCTCATTGGTTCGGGCTTTAACGGCGGCTGGGGAGCCGGTCCCGGGGCGCTTATTGGCGCCGGCGTCGGCATCCTGGGCGGCGCGGCCCTGTCCCAGCAGCCAAGCATGGAGCAGTACCGGGCCACGCTCTACCAGGACATCGCCACCTATGCCTGGAGAGCCGCCCCCATCGCCCCCATGGGCCTCATGCCGGGCTACCTCTATTTCCCGGCCAACCTGGGCATCCACTCCCTGCGGGTGGTGGTGCGCTACAACAATTTGGCCCAGACCTACATCGTGCCCATCAGCAATCCGGTCTGGTAGGCCTGCCCATGCGCCGGCGCGGTATGGCCGCGCCGACGCATACTCGTGAGCGTGTTTCGCCTCTGGCACTTGGCGTAAAGAAGGGGCCATGCCGAATATCATCCTGATTAATCCTTCGCCAAATGCACAGGCCACGGGTTTGAATGAATCCAGTGTTTGGCCACCGGTTGGCTTGGCCAGCATTGCCGCTGTCCTGGTAGCGCAAGGCTATGCGACCTGCCTGATTGACAACAATCTGGAGCGAATGTCCGTTGACGAGGTGCTGGAACGGACGCCAAAGGATGCGCTGCTGATTGGAGTCTCTCTCAACTCATTTGCCTATGATTCCGTGCGCAAGCTATGCGAACTGTTCTGGACGAAACGTCCAGGAACCGTGGTTGTTCTTGGAGGGCCATTGCCCAGCGTCGCGCCGGAATTGGTTTTGGACAATTTTGCCTGCAATGGCGTCGTTCGGGGAGAAGGCGAAGAATCCCTGCTGCACCTGGTCCGCAACATCGTAGCGCGACGTCCGCTTTTTGAAGGTGTCTCCGGGGCCGCCTGGAAAGATCAGGCTACCGGCACATTGTGCGCCAATCCGGTCAAGCGGATAACCGACCTGGATGCCTTGCCGTTCCCGGCCTATCATCTCCTGCCACCACTTTCCCGGTATAAGAGTCGGAGCCGAAAGCGGCCGATTGCCCCATTGGTGACCAGTCGCGGCTGTGCCCATGGGTGCAGCTTTTGCAGTAAGGATATCTTTCAACGCAAGGTGACCTTTCATTCCCCGCACTCTGTTCTCAGTCAGATAGACTGGCTCATCAAAGAGTTTGGGGTGCGGCAGCTCGATATTCTTGACGACAATTTCGCCATGGATCGCAAGAGAATGGAAGCAATTCTCGACGGTATTATCGAGCGCGGCTACAATCTTGCTATCAATCTGAATGTCGGAATTCGATCCGAAGGATTGGACGAAAATATTTTTCAGAAAATGAAAAAAGCAGGTGTTTTCAAAGTTGCCTTCGGAATCGAATCAGCAGATCCGGGCGTCCTGGAATTGTGTAATAAAAAGCTTAATATTGCGGTACTTTCCCGGGCCATCGCCATGGCGCGAAGGATGGGATTCATTGTGTACGGCTTTTTTATCATCGGGCTTCCTGGGGAAACGGAAGAGGCCTTTCGGCGGACGATGCGATTTGCAAAGGATGTCAAACTTGACATAGCGAATTTCTGTTTGGCTGTTCCTTTTGTTGGAACAGAATTGTATCGGCAAGTCGAGCGCAATGGAAAGTTTTTGGTTGATACGCGACGCGATCTTAATCAAGGTTTCTATTCCGGCGCGGTATTCTTTGAGTATCCAGGCTTTACAAAAGAGGACATTCTGCGCCGATACAAAGCGGCGTACAAGCATTTTTACACGCCTTGGAAGCAACTTGTGCAACTTTCCAAAATGCGGTCCGTGTCTGAGCTGCTCTGGTACATGGAAACAGGTTTTCTCGTGCTCAGGAATATGGTTTTCGCCAGCGCCAAAAGCAAATAGCACGCTTCTGCCCATCCATGCTGCACCGTGAGCCTGGACCAGCCCGCTTCCATACAGTAACGCCATGCAAGGGCGACCCCGTAAAAAAGGGGACCTCCCTGCGGAGATCCCCTGTACAGACGAATGAAGGCGTCCCGGACTAGCGGCGTCCGCCACGGTCGCGATCGCCGCCGGAACGGCCGCGGAAGCCGCCGCCGCCGCCGGTCTTGGCGTAGTCGGCCGGATCGTAGGCGATGCCGCGTTCTTCGTTGATGACGGCCTTGCGCGACAGGCGCAAGCGGCCGGTCGGCTCGACGTCAAGCACCTTGACCTCAAGCTCCTGACCCATCTTGACCACATCGGCCGGGCTGGACACCCGTTCCACATCGAGCTGGGAGACGTGCACCAGACCTTCGAGACCCGGCAGGATCTCGACGATGACGCCGCACTCGATGACCTTGATGACCTTGCCCTTGTAGTTGGCGCCCACATCGGCGTGCTGGTCGTAGTATTCCACCCGGGCCTTGGCCATTTCCAGGGATTCGAGGGTCGGGGCGAAGATGGAAATCTTGCCGGTATCCTCGATGTCGATGGACGCGCCGGTGTCGGCCGTGATGGATTTGATGTTCTTGCCGCCGGGTCCGATCACTTCACGGATCTTTTCCGGGTTGATATGCACCACGGCCAGCTGCGGAGCCAGAGCGGACAGCTCGGGGCGCGGCGCGGGCAGGATGTCGGCCATGCGACTCAGGATGTGCAGGCGGGCTTCCTTGGCCTGATTGAGCGCCTGGCGCATGACGGCCTGGGGAATGCCGGTGATCTTGATGTCCATCTGGATGCCGGTGACGCCGTCGGCGGTGCCGGCCACCTTGAAGTCCATATCGCCCATGGCGTCCTCGTCGCCGAGGATGTCCGTCAGGATCAGGAAGTCGTCGCCTTCCTTGATAAGGCCCATGGCGATGCCGGCCACCGGAGCCTTGATGGGCACGCCGGCGTCCATAAGGGCCAGCGAAGCGCCGGCCACCGAGGCCATGGACGAGGAACCGTTGGATTCCAGGATCTGGGACACGACGCGCATGGTGAAGGGGAAGTCTTCAGGGCCGGGCAGGACAGGCAGGACGGACCGTTCGGCCAGAGCGCCATGACCGATGTCCCGACGCGACGGGCCGCGCAGCATTTTGACTTCGCCCACGCAGTAGGGCGGGAAGTTGTAGTGGAGCATGAAACGCTTGTGCGTCTCGCCGTTAAGCGTCTCGATCTTCTGCTCGTCGCCGGTGGAACCCAGGGTGGCCACGCACAG
The DNA here is from genome assembly GCF_000801335.2 of Desulfovibrio sp. TomC. Taxonomy (NCBI): domain Bacteria; kingdom Pseudomonadati; phylum Thermodesulfobacteriota; class Desulfovibrionia; order Desulfovibrionales; family Desulfovibrionaceae; genus Desulfovibrio; species Desulfovibrio sp. TomC. The sequence goes on along the minus strand of NZ_JSEH01000010.1, from coordinate 33,574 downwards.
GGCCTTGGTCTCGCCCCGGGCGAACAGCGCGGAACCATGGGTGCGCGGCAGCACGCCCACTTCGATGCCGATGGGACGCACCGTGGTGACGTTGCGGCCGTCGAGGCGGATGCCGGTGTCCTTGATCAGGGCCCGCAGCAGTTTCTTTTCCATGGTTTCCAGGATTTCGCCGGCCTTCATCTTGTAGGCCGGGGTCTCCGGGAAGGCGGCGACCACGGCCTCGACGACGGCGGCCTTGACGGCGCGACGCGCATCGCGTCGGGCCATCTTTTCCTTGATGGTGAAGGCTTCCTTGAGCTTGGCTTCGCCGGCTTCGCGCACCACGTCTTCCAGCTCGGTCACGGTTGCCGGCGGGGTGAAGGCGATTTTGGGCTTGCCGGCCTTTTCGCGCATCTCTTCCTGGAGGTCGAGGAGCGGCAGCACGGAGGTGTGGCCAAACTCCAGGGCGTCGGCCAGCAGATCTTCGGACACAAAGCGTCCGCCGCCTTCGACCATGACCACGGCGTCGCGGGAAGCAGCGAAGACCAGGTTCAGCATGGAGTCGGCGTTGATCTGGGACACGGTCGGGTTCAGCACAAATTGGCCGTCGATGTAGCCCACCCGGCCGCCGGCGATGGGGCCGTGGAAGGGAATCTTGGACATGTGCAGGGCCGTGGACGCGCCGGTCAGAGCCAGGACGTCAGGCTCGACCGTGCCGTCGGCCGAGAGCACCGTGGCAATGATCTGCACTTCGTCGCGGAAGCCCTTGGGAAAAAGCGGCCGGCAGGGGCGGTCGATCAGCCGGCACACAAGCACTTCGCGCTCGGACGGGCGGCCGATCTCGCGGCGGAAATAGGAGCCCGGGATACGCCCGGCGGCATAGGCCATTTCCTGGTAGTCGACCACCAGGGGGAAAAAGCCTTTTTCTTCGGCCAGAGCCTGGGTGCAGACCGTCACCAGCACAACCGTGCCGCCGGACTGGATCCAGACCGCGCCGTCGGCCTGATTGGCCAGACGCCCGGTTTCGATGATGACGGGCTTATCGCCGATGGTGGCTTGGAGGCGGATGGGATCAAAGGTCATTGTCATAGGCACCTCTTGAGATGAAGGGAGCGGCAGTAAAAAGCGGTCTGCCCTCCCGCCATGCAGCAGGCGCGACAACTGCCGGGACCAGCGTCCCGAGAGCGGGCGCGCATAATGCATGCGCGGGAAGGCGGGGTCCGGCGAACCGGACCCCGTTTGTGCGGACTACTTGCGAACTACTTGCGGATGCCAAGCTTCGCGATCAGATCGCGATAGCGCTGGACGTCCTTCTTCTTCAGGTAGTTAAGAAGTTTGCGACGCTGTCCGACCATTTTCAAAAGGCCCGTGCGGGAGTGGAAGTCCTTGGGGTGGCTTTTGAAATGTTCGGTCAGATACACGATACGCGCCGTCAGCAGAGCGACCTGGACCTCGGGGGAGCCGGTGTCGCCTTCGTGCTTCTGGTGTCCGTTGATGACTTGAGCCTTGCTGTCGGCAGTCATAACCACAGCGATATCCTCCTGTTTAAGGGGTACTTTGGCGCGCGGGGGCGTCAGTGCCGTCGCGCCGGGCCGGTTGGGGGTCGCCGAAGAGACCGCGTACAATGGCCCACCTCAACAGGCCGTCCTTCGCCTCGACCCTGGCCAAAGCCAGGGGCAGGCGCGTTTGACTGACGAGCAGGGCGTACGTCCCGTCCGGGAAACCGTTGCCGGCCGGGATACGGATACCCCGCCGGACCTGTTCGGCTGCCGGATCGTCCAGGACGACAGTTGGCCAGTGGGGCAGGGCGGCATCGAGCGGAATAATCCGCCCGGGCAGCGACTGCGGGTCGGCCAGGATGTCGTCCAGGCTGTGCGCCTGGGCCAGCTCAAAGGGACGGCTCGCCTCCCGGGTCAGGGCTGTCATGATCGCGCCGCACTGCATTCGCGTCCCCAGGCTGTGGACCAGGGAGCGTATGTAGACGCCGGCGGATACCCGGACTCGGAAGGTTGCCGACGGCGGGTCGACCGATACGGCCCGCGCGTCGAAAACAGAAATCTCTTTCACCTTGACCGGAGCGGCCAGGCCCTTGCGGGCCAGTTCGTACAGGGGCCGCCCCTGATGCTTGGCCGCGGAGTAGGGCGGCACTTCCTGGCTGGTCAGTTCGCGCCAGGACTCGATGGCGTCCGTGAGCGCCTCGGGGGTGACGTGGGCAAAAGACGCCTCAGCGGTCACGGTCCCCTGGCTGTCGTAGGTATCCGTGGTCTGCCCGAGCGTCAATGCGCCGAAATAGGTCTTTTCGCCTTCCATGACGTAGGGGGCGATTTTGGTGGCCTCGCCGAGAAGCACCACCAGCACGCCGGCGGCCAGCGGGTCGAGGGTGCCGGCATGGCCGATCTTCTTCTGGCCCAGCCGCTTGATGGCCGTCAGGCAGCGGGTCGAGGTCGGCCCGGTGGGCTTATCAAGGACCAGGACGCCGTGCAGCTGGGGCAGGGGATACTTCTCAGCCACGAAGCGGCTCCACGACCTGGCACAGGGCCGTGGCCAGGGTGGTTTCGGCTTCAAGCAGGGGCATGGCCAACTTGCCGCCCGAGGCGTTTTTATGGCCGCCGCCGCCAAACGAGGCGGCCACGGTCTGGATGTTGACCGCGCCGACCGAGCGCAGGGAAAATTTTACGCCGCCCTCGGGCAGCTCACGGACCAGCAAGGCCGCCTGGACGCCCTTGATGCGCAGCGCGTTGTTAATCAGCCCCTCGCAGTCTTCCGGGGTCGTCTGGGTGCGGACAAACATTTCTTGCGATACCCTGATCGTGCCGACCTGTCCATGGCAGCAAACCGCCAGGCTGCCGAGCACTTCGGACCACAAACGCACCCGGTTCATGCTCCACTGGTTTTTGATGCGCGCCCCGACAGTTCCGATATCCAGGCCGCCCCGGATCATTTCGGCGATAAGCTCCAGGCAGGTGGCGGTGGTGCCGCTGAAACTGAAAAAGCCGGTGTCCGTGGCCATGGCCGTGTAGAGCGCCTCGGCCAGAGAGCCGGCCAGGGGAACGCCCAGGTCCTTGGCGATCAGAGCCACCATCTCGCCGGTGGCGCTGCGGGTGGGATCGATCCAGTTGACCGCCCCGAAGCCGGGATTGCCCAGATGGTGGTCGATGACGGCCACCCGGGTCGGATCAAGACTCGTTTCCAGGTCCCCCAGGCGCGGTCCATCGCCGCAATCAAGGACGATCGCCAGGTCATACGCGTCATCGAGAGGGCGCTCGATCAGCGGGGCGGGCAGCTCCATCCAGCCGTACTGGGGGGGGACGGGCGAATCATTGACCAGGGAAAAATTCTTGCCCAGGGCTTCCAGGATAAAGCCCATGGCTGCTGTCGAACCCAGGGCGTCGCCGTCCGGAGCGGCATGGGCGGCCACCAGAAAGTTCTGGCCGGCCCGGATGCGGCGGACGATCTCAAGCCTCGGGTTTGGCATAGACCATGTCCTCCAGATAGGTGTCGCGGGAAAAGCGCAGGTCGGGCACGAACTTCATGGACAGGCGTTTGCCGAGCTGGGTGCGCAGAAATCCCCGGGCCTGGTCCAGGGCCTTGGCTGCGCCGGCCAGACGGGTTGCATCGCCGCTGAGCGTATAAAAAACCTGGGCGATGGAGAGATCGGCGTTGAGCGTCACGCCGCTTATGGTGACAAGTTCGAGCCGGGGGTCCCGGACATCTTCGAGAAGGGCCATGGCCATTTCCCGGGCAATCTGGTCGGCGAGGCGGTGCGAGCGCCGCGATGCGGTACGTTTCATGAAGGGTTCCGATCAATCAGAGCGTTAAAATTTCAATGTCTTCGTAGACAAGTTCGGCCAGGGCGGCGGCTTCCACCATGTTCACGGCCTTTTGCAAAAGCCCCCGGGCATGGGTGGCATCGTTGGAGACGGTGACGGCAGCCAGCACCAGGGTGTCCCAGGATTCCTGCATGGCCACTTCGGCGGCGGCCACGTTGAATTTGTTGCGCAGTTTGTGTTTGAGGCTCTGGGCCACGCGGCGTTTGCCCTTGAGGGAATCGTTGCCGTGGAGGGCGAATTGGAGTGTGAGGACGCCTACGACCATGCGCTGTCTTCCCCGGTCAACGGGGGACGGTTGGAAAATCGGTCAGTATGGGACATGGCCGCAGCCTCGCGGCATACGGCCATGTTCCGAAACGGGGCGGGCAGCCGCCCCCGGCATTCGTTTACAGAGTGGCCCGTTCTTCGACCGACTCGAAGGCTTCGATCACGTCGGCAACCTTGACGTCGTTGAAGTTTTCGAGACCCACGCCACACTCGTAGCCCTTGGTGACTTCCTTGACGTCGTCCTTGAAGCGGCGAAGCGAAGCGAGCTTGCCGGTGTAGACCACCACGCCGTCGCGCAGGAGCCGCACTCCGGCGTTGCGGGTCAGCTTGCCGTCCATGACGGCGCAACCGGCCACGGTGCCGACCTTGGGCACGGTGAAGGTGTCGCGCACCTCGGCCTGGCCCAGGTACTGCTCGCGGATGACCGGAGCGAGCATGCCGGACATGGCGTCTTTGATTTCGCTGACGACCTTGTAGATGATGTCGTAGAAGCGCACGTCAACACTTTCGCGCTCGGCCATTTCCTTGACCTTGATCGTCGGACGCACATTGAACCCGATGATGATGGCCGAGGAGGCGGAGGCCAGGAGCACGTCGGACTCGGTGATGGCCCCGGCCCCGGCGTGGATGATGTTGACCTTGACCTTGTCGGTGGACAGCTTTTTGAGCGCATCGGCGATGGCTTCAAGGGAACCCTGCACGTCGGCCTTGAGCACCAGATTGAGCGTCTGGGCTTCGGCTTCGGGCCGGCTGGCCAGGAAGGTTTCGAGGGTGACCTTGGAGGCCTTGCCCAATTCGCGTTCGCGCTGCTTGGTGGCCCGGGTCTCGGCGATGCGGCGGGCGACCTTTTCGTCCTCGACACCGACGAACTCGTCGCCGGCCTCGGGCACGCCCTCAAAGCCCTGGACCTCGATGGGCATGGCCGGTCCGGCTTCCTTGATCTTGCGACCCTGGTCGTCGAAACAGGCCCGCACCCGGCCAGAGAACACGCCGCAGACAAAGGCGTCGCCCTGGTGCAGGGTGCCTTCCTGGATGAGCACCGTGGCCACGGGGCCGCGGCCCTTGTCCAGGCGGGCTTCGACAATATGGCCCCGGGCGCGCTTGTCCGGATTGGCCGAGAGCTGCAGCACTTCGGCCTGCAGGAGAATCATTTCAAGCAGTTCGTCCAGGCCGATCTTCTGTTTGGCCGAGACATTGGCGAAGATGGTCTCGCCGCCCCATTCTTCGGGCACAAGGCCGAGTTCGCCCAGTTCGCGCTTGACCCGGTCGGGGTTGGCGTCGGGTTTGTCGATCTTGTTGACCGCGACCACGATGGGCACGCCGGCCGCCCGGGAGTGGTTGACCGCTTCGCGGGTCTGATCCATGACGCCGTCGTCGGCGGCCACGACCAGGACCACGATGTCGGTGACCTGGGCGCCGCGGGCGCGCATGGCGGTGAACGCCTCGTGGCCCGGGGTGTCGAGGAAGACGATGTCGCCGCGGTTGGTGGTGACGTGGTAGGCGCCGATGTGCTGGGTGATGCCGCCAGCCTCGCCGGAAACCACGTTGGACAGCCGGATGGCGTCGAGCAGCGACGTTTTGCCGTGGTCGACGTGGCCCATGATGGTCACGACCGGCGGCCGCGGCTTCTTGTCCTCGGGTTTGTCGATCTCGGCATTGATGATGTAGTCGTCTTCCGAGAAGCCCGACTTTTCAATTTCAAAACCGAACTCGGCAGCGGCCAGGGTGGCGGTCTCGATGTCCAGCGACTGGTTGATGGTCACTAGCGCGCCAAGACCGAGCAGCACCTTGATCAGATCCTGGGCCTTGGAACCCATCTGCTTGGCCAGATCGGAGACGCGGATGGTTTCTTCCATCCGGATCTTGCGCTTGGCGGCCTTCATCGGCTGAGCGCCGGCATCGGACTTGGATCCCAGGAAATCGTCACGGTTTTTCTTGCGCTTGAACTTCCCGCCGCGACCGCCGGTGCGATCCTGGACCTCGCCGGCCTTGCGCTTGCCGCCCTTGCCGGCGGCGGCATTCTTGCGGCGTTCCTCTTCGGTGGTCTGGCCGCCGAATTCCACGACGCGGCGGTCTTTCTTGCGCTTCTTGTCGTCGCCCGTGCCGGGTGCCGGCGGCATGCCAGGCACCGGACGACCGGCCGGACGGGGACCGCCCGGGGTATAGCCGGGAGCGCCGGGACGGCCAGGGCCGCCGGGGCGGCCGGGACCACCGGGACGCTGGCCTTCGCCAGCCGCCGGGCGACGGGTTTCAGGAGCCGGAGTCCGCTTGGGATCGGGCATGGAAATGATGCGCACCTTGGGAGCCGGAGCCGGTTCAGGGCGACGGGGCCGTTTGGCGCGTTTATCTTCCTCGGACTCGCCGGCAGCGGCAGCGGCAGCGGGCGGGACGTCGTCCGCGACCGGCCTCTGGTCCGGAACCTGGGCTTCGGCCACGGGCGGGGTGTCCTCGGGCGCTTGCATCGCCGGGATTTCCGGTTCGGCCGCTGCAGCCGTCTCGGTCACCACCGGTTCGGGTTCGACCGGGGCTGCTTTCTCGACCTTCTCCGCCTCAGGGCGCTCGATGATCCGGGCCGCAGCGGCCGGTCGGACGATGCGGGCGTTGCCGGGCTGGGGCGCTACGCGCTGCGGCTCGGCGGCCGGCGCTTCGTCCGCAGGCGCGGCAAAGGCCTCGAAATCCTCGGCCTGGGGCCGGTAATCGGCGTCCTCGCTGTCGTCGAGGTCGCTTGCGACCGGGGCTTTGGGCGCGGCCACGACCGGTGCTTCGTCCGGGGTCGGGATCTCGGGAATGACTTCCCGGGGTACGTCCGTGGCGTCGGCGGCCGGGGGGGTGGGGGCGGCCTTGCGGCGGCGGACGATGACGCCGGGCGACACCTCTGTGTCGATGACCTGGGTACGACTGGGCGAGCCCTGGCTCACGCGGGCGCGCAGCTGGGCGGCTTCCTCATCGGTCAATGTGCCTAGTTGGCTTTTGACCTGGATGCCGAGCTCGCGCAGGATTTGCAGCATGTCCTTGTTGGACAGGCTCAGATCCTTGGCGATGTCCTTGATTCTAATCTTATTCACCTTGACCCCCCCTCCGTCGCCTGGGCCGACCGGAGTATTTCAAAAATTTCTCGGCGCATTCGGGGTTGGCGCAGAGATAGTGCCCGCGTCCGGGCATGGCGGCCTGGGGATCGGGCACGAAGCCCGTCCCCCCGCCCGCGGCCGCGACGTGTCGCCCAAGCTCGCTTTTGGGAAAGCGGCTGCGGCAGATCACGCACATGCGCACCGGCCAATCCGGCCGATCAGACTTGCCGCGTGTCATCAGGCCTCGTCCGGTTTCTGCGCATCCTCGGTTGGCGCGCTGTCCGTATCGGTTGGCGCCGTTTCAGACGCCTCCTGGACCTCGGCGTCGGCCGCACCGGTGTCGGCCTCCTCATCGGAGGTCGTCTCCTCGGGTTTGGCAAACGCGCCCATAAGTTTGAGCGCCGCGCGCAGGTCGTCGCGCTTGGCCGGCGTCATGCCGGCAATGGCGTCGATGGCTGCGTCGTCAGCTTCGGCCAGCTGTTCCATGCTGCCGAAACCGGCGGAGATGATGTTGTCCACATGGATCTCGGCCACGCTGGCCAGCTGCTCCAGGAATTTCTTGGAGGCATTGACTTCGTGGAACCGGGATTCGGTAAAGATGTCGATCTTCCAGCCCAGGAGCTTGGCGGCCAGCTTGACGTTCTGGCCTTTGCGGCCGATGGCCAGATTGAGCTGGTCGTCGGTGACCACCACTTCCAGGGACTTTTCGTCCTCGTCCACGGAGATCCGGGTGACCCGGGCCGGGGACAGGGCGTTGGCGGCGTAGGTGGCGATTTCCGGGTTCCAGACCACGATGTCGATGCGCTCGCCGCGCAGTTCCTGAACGATGTTCTGGATGCGCGAGCCGCGGATGCCGACGCAGGCGCCCACCGGATCGACGTCGCGGTCCTTGGACACCACGGCCACCTTGGCCCGGGAGCCGGGATCGCGCGAGACGCCGACGATCTTGACGGTGCCGTCGGAAACTTCCGGCACTTCGCGGGCGAAAAGGGCTTTCATGTACTCGCCGTGGGTGCGCGAGACAATGATCTGGGGTCCGCGTCCGGACGGCAGGACTTCGATAATAAAGGCCTGGACCCGGTCGCCGCGCTTGTAGCGCTCGCGGGGGATCTGTTCTTCCTTGGGCAACAGGGCCTCGGTACGGCCGAGGTTGATGATCCAGCCGGCCCGGTCGCGGCGCTGGATGATGCCGGAAATGATCTCGCCCTTGCGGTCCTTGTATTCCTCGTAGATGATTTCCTGCTCGGCGTCGCGCATCCGCTGGATAATCACCTGTTTGGCGGACTGGGCGGCAATGCGGCCGAGGTCTTCCACGGCCAGCTTGAAGCCCATTTCGTCTTCGAGGACGACGTTGGGGTCGATGGCCTTGGCGTCGGACAGGCAGATTTCGGCGGCCGGATCGGCCACGTCGTCGTCTTCCACCACAACCTTGAACTGGTAGACTTCGATCTCACCCTGCTCGTCGTTGTAGCTGACCTCGACGTCGAGGTTCTCGCCGTATTTGCGGATGACCGACGACCGTACGGCTTCTTCCAGGGTATCGACCAGCAGATCGCGGTCGATGCCGCGGTCCTTGCTGATTTGATCGATGGCTTTTTTCAGTTCAGTCATGAGGTTGCCTCCGGGCTGCCGTAGGGAGAGTCGTCGCCGTCGGCCTCTCCTTCGGGTGTGGCGTCAAATGCGTGGATGAGACGGACCTTGTCCGCCTCGGCAAAATCAAAGGAAATCGGGAAAGATTTGGGACCCGGATCGGCGGTCATGGACACGGCCTGCCCGGTCTGGGCGGTGAGAATGCCCCGGAAACGCTTGCGCCCGTTTTGGGGGACGGCCAGCTTGGCCTCGATCTCCCGGCCGATGTAGGCGGCCAGCTGCTGCGGCTCGAAAAAGCGCCGGGACAGGCCCGGTGACGACACTTCCAGCACATAGGCGCCGTGGAAATATTCCTCGACCTCAAGCAACGAGCCGAGGTGGCGGCTGACCCGGGCGCATTCGGCGATGGTCACGCCCTGGCGATCGGGTGTGCGCGGGGGCTCGGCCGCAAGGTCGAGGTACACGCGCACCAACTGCCGGTGTCCGGCTGCAGCCAGCTCGACCCCCCAGACAGTCAGGCCCAGGGTGGCGAGAAAGGGAGTGATAAGCTCCCGGATTTTTTCCGAAACGACACTTGTACGCTGCATGGTTTCCTTGGTCAGCAAAAAAAAAGTGGACCGATCGTCAGGCCCACCTTGTCACGACAACCGTTCGGTTGGGAGACTCAGGTTTGGAGCGGGCGACGAGATTCGAACTCGCGACACCAAGCTTGGGAAGCTTGTACTCTACCAACTGAGCTACGCCCGCTCGAATGGAAGGAAATACCACTTCACCCGTATTTGTCAAGCTGCATGGCCGGTGCGCCGAAAAAAACACGGCCCCTCAACCCGCCCGCCCGACCAGGCCCGGTCTTTGGCCCGGCGACCTTCCCAACCTGTGGCCCGCATGTTGCAACAAGGCTGGCCGAGGAGGATCGCCGCCATGGAAATGAGTATGTACAGCGCTGTCTTCGGGGCACTTTCCACCGAAACGCGCCTCAATATCTCCGCCAATAATTTGGCGAACATCAACACCACCGGCTTCAAGCGCGACCGTGTCTCCTTCGAGGACACGTTTTTCCGCTACGCCCACGATTACCACGTCGATCCCCGCGGCGATATCCGGCAAAAAGAGCTGCTTCCCCGGGCCGACCTCATTGCCAAGCCCCGGCTGGCCATGCAGCAGACCGACTTCAGCCAGGGAGGGCTGGTTGCCACGGGCAATCCCCTGGACATGGCCATCCAGGGGCCGGGCTTTTTCAAGGTTGCTGATGCGTCAGGCACGGCCTACACCAGAAACGGGGCGTTTCACCGTTCAGCCGAGGGGATGCTGGTCAATGACCAGGACAAGCCGGTGCTTGGCAACGGCGGTCCCATCCAACTGCCCGAAGGCCGCGTCTCGGTGGACGGCTCCGGCTCGGTCTATGTTGATGGGGCGCAGGTGGGGCAGGTGGACGTGGTCACCGTCCAAAATCCCGACGCCCTGCAAAAGCTTGGCGCCAACCTCTACACCCCCCAGGCCGGGGCCACCATCCAGGAAGGCGCGGCCGTGGCCGGGCGCACCGAAGTGGCCCAGGGGTTTCTGGAAAAACCCAACGTCGAGGTCGTGGAGGAGATGGTCAGCATGATTGAAACCCAACGGACCTTCGAGGCCTACCAGAAGGTCATGACCAGTTCCAACGAACTCGACACCAAGGCCATCCGCGTCGGCACCGACAGGACCTAAGGCCCAATTCCCGGAGGAAATTCGTTATGATGCGCTCCCTTTGGACGGCTTCCACCGGCATGGTGGCCATGCAGATGCAAATCGACACCATGTCCAACAACCTGGCCAACGTGAACACCGTGGGCTTCAAAAAGAGCCGGGCCGAGTTCGAGGACCTCATGTACCAGACCCTGCAAGTGGCCGGTACGGAAACCGTGGGCGGCAACCGCCTGCCCACCGGCCTGCAGGTGGGCCTTGGCGTCAAACCGACGACGGTGCACAAGTTCTTTACCCAGGGCGACATGCAAAACACCGGCAACCAGCTCGATCTGGCCATCCAGGGCGAAGGGTTCTTCAAGGTCGACGTCAACGGCCGGGAACTCTACACCCGGGCCGGTTCGTTCAAGCTCAACCAGGACGGCACCATCGTGACCGCCAACGGGTATCCGCTCCAGCCGACCTTTTCCGTGCCGACCGAAACCAAGACCATCACCATCACGGAAAACGGCCATCTCTCCTGTCTGGATTCCAGCAGCGCCGAGCTGGCCGCAACCGACATCCCGCTCTACACCTTCATCAATAACGCCGGCATGACCGCCGAGGGCAGAAACCTCTATTCGCCAAGCCAGGCCTCGGGCGCGGCCAATGAGGTCACCCCCGGCAACCAGAACGCCGGCACGCTGGCCCAGGGATTTCTGGAAATGTCCAACGTGGAGCTTGTTGACGAAATGGTCGGCCTGATCGTTGGCCAGCGCGCCTACGAGGCCAACTCCAAAGCCATCACCACCGCTGACGCCATGTTGCAGACTGCGGTCAACGTGAAGCGGTAGACGGCAGGGCGAACTGAGGAGGGCTTATGGGACGTTCATTGCTTCGTATCCTGGCTGGTCTGGGCCTTGCCGCCGCCGTTGTCCTGGCTGCTTTGCCGGCCGGGGCCGGGCTGTGGCGGCTGGCGGTCAGGGATGTGGCCACGGCTGCCGGCGAACGGGTGCTGTTGTCCGAAATCGCCGAACCCCAGGGGGATTTTCCGGCCGATGCCTGGGCCACACTCGGGGCCACGCCGCTGTGGTACGCCCCGGAGACCGTGGGGCGGCAGGCGGTTATTCCCTCGGCCAAGGTCTTGGAAGGCCTGCGCTATTATCTGCGCGACGCCCCGGTGGAATTTTCCCTGCCCACCCAGCTGACCCTGGGCCGGGGAGGCCGGGTGGTGGCGGCTCCAGCCCTTCGGACCATGGCCGTCGAAACATTGACGCCCAAGGTGAGCGCCCTTGGCGACGAGGCCCGGCTGGTGTCGGTGACGGCTCCGGACCACCTCTTTGTGGATGACCAGGCCACCGTCGGCATTGACGTTTCCGAGATCACGCCGGGCAAGACAGCCTTTCGCTACGTGGTGACCGGACCCGGGGCAAGGATTTTGCAACAGGTGCCGGCAGAGGCCGTGGTCGAGCATGTCGCCCGGGTCCCTGTGGCCATCAAGAGCATTCTTCCCAAGGATGGAGCCGCCGTGGAACAGATCGCCTTCGTGTACGAGCGCCGCAACATGGCCGGCATCAAGGGCCGGGTGTTCGATCCGGCAAACGGCCAGTGGCGGGCGCGCCGGGGCGTGGGGCCGGGCCAGATCATCATGGCCGACGACATGGAACAGATGCCGCTGATCTTGCGGGGCGATCAGGTCAAGTTGATCTACGAGGGTCGGAAAGTGCGGTTGACCATGCTGGCCGAGGCCGTCACCGACGGTGCGCCCGGCGGCAAGATAACCGTCAAGAATTCAAAGAATTCCAAGGAAATTACTGGTGTTGTCCGCGACAACACGACGGTTGTGATCCAGTAAACGAGTCTGCCCGAGGCGCGCACACGGATAGTGACGCAAAGGATTGAGTGCCATGATACGCAAACAACTTCTTCCCCTGGCTCTGGCCACGGTCGCCCTGGCCGCCTGCGCCCCGGCCTCCAAGCAGGCCGCCCCGGCCCCGCAGGTCACGCCGCCTGTGGCCAAGGCTCCGCCGCCGGCCGACAACCCCGGCTCCATCTACAGCCAGAGCCAGCCCACCTTTCTGTTTGACGACACCAGGGCCAGGCGCATCGGCGACATCGTGACGGTCAACATCGTGGATACCTCCAAGTCCGACCTCAAGGCCGAGACCAAAAACGACAAGACCTCCAGCACCAACCTCGGGGTGCAGAATTATTTCGGCGGCAAGGAAATCGCCGGCAACCTCTCCGGCCAGCTCGGCGGCCCGGCTTTCGGCATGAAGGGCCTGATCGGCTCTGATCCCATGGTCCAGGCCTCTATTGCCGAGAAGTTCCAGAGCAAGGGCGAGACCAAGCGCGAATCCGCCGTCACCGCCGCCATCGGCTGCCGCATCGTCAATATCCTGCCCGGCGGGGTGATGCAGGTCGAAGGGGCGCGCCAGACCCGGGTCAACAACGAAAACCAGATCATCGTGGTCCGGGGGTTGGTGCGGCCCATCGACATCGGTCCGGCCAACACCGTGCCTTCCACCCAGCTGGCGGATTGCCAGATCGAATACTACGGCGAGGGCGATCTGGCCGACCGGCAAAAGAGCGGTTGGCTGACCCGCATCCTCGACAACGTGTGGCCGTTTTAAGCCTCGCTTACAGGGAGCGTAAGGATATGCACCCCAACTTCGCTAGGTTGGCAACGCGGGCCTGCGCCCTGGCCCGGCCCAAGCCGGCCGCGCCGCTGCTGGCCGCCCTGGTCCTCATGGCCCTGGTGCTTGGTCTGGTCCACACCGCCCACAGCGCCCGCATCAAGGATATTGCCACGGTTTCCGGCATGCGCAAGAACCAGCTCGTGGGCTATGGCCTCGTGGTCGGCCTTTCGGGCACGGGCGATCAGCGCGGCTCGGATTTCACGGTCCAGTCCATCTACAACATGCTCGACAAGATGGGTGTCCGGGTGGACAAGGCCACGCTCAAGCCCAAGAACGTGGCCGCCGTCATGGTCACGGCCCAGATGCCGGTTTCGGCCAAGCCCGGCAGCCGCATCGACGTCACCGTGTCGTCCATCGGCGACTCCACGAGCCTGCTTGGCGGCGTGCTGCTGGTCACGCCCTTGAAGGGCATTGACGGCAACATCTATTCCATCGCCCAGGGGTCGCTCCTGGTCGGCGGCGTGTCGGCCTCAGGGGCCGGGTCGTCGGTCTCCAAGAACATCACCACCGTCGGCATCGTGCCCGGCGGCGGCAATATCGAGCGGGCCGTGCCGTTCTCCTTTAATGAACAGCCCGACCTGACCTTGTCGCTGCGCACGCCTGACTTTTCCACGGCCGCCCGCATGGCCAAGCGCGTCAACGAGGCCATGGGTTCGGCCATGGCCACGGCCGTCGACGCCGGCACCGTGCGTCTGGCCGTGCCGCCTGAGAACCAGGGCAACCTGACCATGCTCATGGCCTCCATCGAGAACATCGAGGTCACCCCGGACCACCGCGCCCGGGTGGTGGTGGACGAAAAGACCGGCACCGTCGTCCTTGGCCAGAACGTCCAGATTTCCCCGGTGGCCGTCACCCACGGCAATCTCCAGATCCAGGTCCAGGAATCGGCCGACGTGTCCCAGCCGCTGCCTTTCTCCAACGGCCAGACCGTGGTCACGCCCCAGACCAACATTGCCATCAACGAGGAGAACCGCAAACTCAAGATGATCGAAGGAGCGACCCTCCAGGAACTGGTCGAAGGCTTAAATGCCCTGGGCGCCACTCCCCGCGACCTGATCAGCATCCTGCGCACCCTGGAAGCCTCCGGGGCCCTGTCTGCCGACCTGGAGGTCAACTAGCCGTGAGCGCGCCCGAAGGCATGGCCGACCTGACCGCGAACAGCGCGTTGCAGAGCGATGTAGCCCAAAAGCTGCAGATCGACGCCCTGCAAAAAAGTCTCGCTGGCGGCGGCGACGCCAAAGAGGCCAAGCTGCGTAAGGCCTGCCAGGGCTTCGAATCGGTGTTTATTTCCAAGCTCTTTGCCCAGATGCGGGCCACCGTGCCCAAAGACGGGATTCTCCACGGGCAGTACGAGGACCAGTACTATTCCATGTTCGACAAGGCCATGTGCGACAAGATGGCCGAGTCCGGCGGCATCGGCCTGGCCGACATGATGTACCGCCAGCTCAAAAGCCGGGTGACCGGCAGCGGGGAGACGGCCGGAACCGGCGACGTGCTACCGGCCAACCGGCCGGTGGGCAGAAACGGCAGCGGCGTGGCCTCCGATCGTGTGCCCATGCCGGCAACGGGCATGCCGTCTGGACCGCATTCGGTGCCGCCCCAGAATCTGTCCCCGGCCGTGACCGCCGCCCTGGCCCGTCCCGGAACGGGCCTGCTGGCTCCCTCCCACCAGCCGGCCGCGGGCAGCAGCCAAAATACTGACGACATCACCGCTGAGATCCAGGCCGCCGAACCCATGGCCGCGCCGACCACCGGCAGCATCACTTCGGAGTACGGCTGGCGCACCGACCCCTTCAAGGGCAAACAGGCCTGGCACGCCGGCATGGACATCGCCGCCGCCGAGGGCGATTCCGTGGCCGCCTGCTGGGACGGCACCGTGACCTATGCCGGCGCCAAGGGCGGCTACGGCAATGTGGTGGAGATCGAACATGCCGGCGGCTGGAAGAGCGTGTACGGGCATTTGCGCAATTACGACGTCGCGGTGGGCGAGACCGTGACGGCTGGCGGAAAAATTGCAGAGGTAGGCAGTACCGGGCGTTCCACCGGGCCGCATCTGCACTTCGAGATGCGTCGGGGCAGCCAGACCGTGGACCCCCACAGTCTGCTGGCCCAGGCCGGAGTCCTTCAGGAATCTCTGTAACACGATGTAATTGTGCAATAAATCGAGGCTGGTCATGATCGGGTGCATACTGTCAAACCTGCGACGGCAATACGGGGCCGTCACCTTGCTGGAGAGCCTCCTGGCGGAAGAATTTTCCCATCTTTCGGCCCGAAACCCCGGCGCGGTGGCCACGGTGGAATTTTCCATTCAGGAATTGCTGCGCCAGTTGGCTGTCGAGCGGCGGAGCCTCCACGCCCTGTATGCCGCCGTCAACCCCAAGGCCAAGCGGCTGGCCGACGTTGTCGACGATTTTGACCCGCAGTCCCGGGAGCAGGCCCAGGCCTTTGTTGCCGCCATCGACAAGGTGGAGCAGCGGGGGGCCAAGCAGGCCGCGCGCAACTATTCCATGGCCCTTGGACTCTACGACCTGACCAAGTCGAGCCTGGACAATTTGCAAAAGCTGCTCATCCCCAAAAAGGCCGTGTACGGCTCCCGAGGCCGCATCGCCTCGGCCATGCCGGCTCCGGGCCTCATTAACGGGAGGCTCTAAATGGCCGGCATCTCCTCCATGCTCAATATCGGCAATTCGGCGTTGCGGGCCAGTCAGGCCAGCTTGCAGGTCACCAGCAACAACATCGCCAATGTCGATACCCAAGGGTACAGCCGCCAGTCGG
Source organism: Desulfovibrio sp. TomC (assembly GCF_000801335.2). Classification (NCBI taxonomy): domain Bacteria; kingdom Pseudomonadati; phylum Thermodesulfobacteriota; class Desulfovibrionia; order Desulfovibrionales; family Desulfovibrionaceae; genus Desulfovibrio; species Desulfovibrio sp. TomC. The sequence goes on along the minus strand of NZ_JSEH01000010.1, from coordinate 17,707 downwards.
TTGTGCTCAAGGACGGGCAGTATGTCACCACGGTTCCGGGCCAGATCGGTTCCGGCGTGGTGGCCCAGGAAGTGGTGCGCTCCCACGACGCCTTTATCGAGGCCCAGTATCTGGGCAAGCTGTCGGCCCGCGACCGTTTCCAGACCCTGTACAATGGCCTTACCAGCGTCCAGAATCTGGTCAACGAATCCAATACCAGCGGCACCAGCAAGGCCATGAGCAAGTTTTTTGACGACTGGGGCGACCTGACCACCAGCCCCGACAGCGCAGCCGTCCGCCAGACCATGATCGACGACACCGAAACCATGCTGAGTCTCATCCGGTCCACGGCCGATTCCATGACCCAGCTTGAGGATCAGGCCAACCAGAGCATCGCTGCCGGCGTGGATTCCGTAAACAATCTGGCCAATGATATTGCCGAACTCAATCGGCAGATCAACATGACCCAGATTGATGGGCAAAGCATTCCCAACGGACTCTACGACCAGCGTGACAGCAAGGTGCGCGAACTGGCCTCCCTGATCGACGTCAACGTCATTGACAACGGCAAGGGCGATATCACCATCAACACCCAGTCCGGCCAGACCGTCGTGGACGGGGTGGTGCCCTACGAGTTCAAGTTCGAGCAGGGCAAGACCGTGCGCCAGCTGTCGTCGGCCTCCATGACCGCCGCCTGTGACGCCCAGGCCTACTACGAAGGTTCCGATACCAAGGAATATACGCTCAAGGTGGTGACCGGCGGCGCAGTGGACGGCGGCGCCGCTTTTCAGGTGTCCCTGGACGGCGGCAAGTCCTGGCTGACCAACGACGACGGCACCCCGACGGTCTACAACGCCGACACCGCAGCCGGAAACGGCAAAGTGGCGGTGGGGGATCTCGACATCTGGTTCGGCACGACGACCGACTCCAAGGCCACCGTGGTCGACAACCTCAATGTCGGCGACACCTTCACCCTGGTCCCCAAAAAGGCCCTGTACTGGTATACCACGGCCGGCACGGCGGAAAACATCACGCCCCAACAGTATGCCGACGGCACCGACAATACCCGGCGTTTGACCGGCGGCTCCCTGGCCGGTGCGTTCGAGTTCCGCGACGAGGAACTCGGCGGCTATCAGGCCAGCCTCGACGCCATGGCGAAATCCATGGTCTGGGAGGTCAACCGGATTCATTCCCAGGGTGCGGGCCTGACCAATTTTGCTGCGGTCCAGGGCACCAATTCCGTCGCCGACAGCAGTTACAGCCTGGTTGATCCGTCCTCGGGACTGGCCTACGGCAACAGGCTCCAATCCGGCGCATCCATGGTGTATGCCTACGACAGCACCGGCGTATGCACGGCCAGCAACGCCGTCACCTTTACGCCGGGCGACAGCCTTGATGACATTGTGGCCCAGATCAATGCCGGTTTTCCCGGCGTGCTCAGCGCCTCGGTGGTTAACAACCAGTTGTCCATCATCGGCCAAAACGGCAACACCTTTCAGTTCGGCAGCGATTCCTCCGGGTTGTGGGCCGCCCTTGGCGTCAACACCCTGCTGACCGGCTCGACAGCCTCGGACCTGGCCGTCAACGGCGTGGTGGGCAACGACGTCAACCGAGTCTGCGCCGGCCATGTGGGCACAAACGGGCTGGTGGCCAAGGGCGACAACACGACAGCCAAAGCCATGACCGCATTGGAAGACACCAAGGTGGGGTTCTTTGTCACCGGTAATGCCGCCACCTCCCAGACCCTTGGCGACTACTACGCCGCCCTGGTCGGCAAGGTCGGCTCAGACACCGCCACCGCCTCGTATCAGGCCAGCTACCAGACCACCCTGGCCGCCCAGCTCAACGAGCAGCAGTTGGCCGTATCGGGCGTCAATCTCGACGAGGAACTGACCAACCTCATCAAATTTCAGCATTCCTATCAGGCCGCCGCCAAACTCATCAGCACGGCTGATTCCCTGTTTGAAACGGTATTGGGGCTTAAAAACTAGTTTTTGGAGGTCCCCATGGTCCTGCGCGTTACCCAGCAAAGCATTTACGGGTCGGTGATACGGCAAAACAACGCCTCCCTGAGCAATCTCATGGAGACCAATCTCCAGTCGTCGACCCAAAAGCGCATCAACGCGCCCTCCGACGATCCCAATGGCGCGGTCAGCGTGCTGCAGACGCGCTGCGACATCAGCCAGCTGACCCAGTACAAGCGGAACATCACCAGCGCCACCGGCTGGCTGACCCAGTCCGACAGTGCGTTGTCTTCGGTCAGTTCGCTCATCTCCACCATCAAGGGGTATGCCGAGCAGGGGGCCACCGGGTCGGTCACCGAGGAAAACCGCGATGAAATCGCCTCGGCCGTGCGCCAGTATTTCCAGCAGCTTATCTCCCTGTCCAACACCACCTATAACCAGAATTCGATTTTTGCCGGCCAAAAGACCGATACCGAGGCGTTCACCCAGTCCTTGTGGATGAATTCCAACGATACGGCCTTTGACACGGCCGTTGCCGCCAACAACGGGTTCACCCTTTCCGGCGACTCGGCCACCACGGTGCTTGTGCAGTATACGAGCGTGGACACTGTCGGCCACCAGCCGGGCTTCGACTATTCCACCGACGGCGGGACCACCTGGACCGCCGGCAGTTACAATCCCGCGCCTTCGGCCACCACCCAGCAGCTCAATCTGGGCGGCGTGACCATGACCCTGGACAACAACGCCCTGGATGCGGTGACCGCCTGCGCCGACCATAACGACACCGCCGGCACCTGGATGTGGATTCGACCCACAGCGGTCTATAACGGCAATACCAACGACGACATCGCCGTGACCAACACCACGTCCCCGGCGACGGCCGTGACCGGCACGGCGACCGGGAATTTTACCGGCAACGTCAATGTGCGCATCGATGAGAACTGCGACTTTTCCTCCGCGACGGCCTTTGCCTTTTCCTACAGCACGGATGGCGGCCGGTCCTGGGTGACGGGCAACACCTCCGGGATCGTGGATACCGTGGACGCTCAGGTCAGCCTGCCGGTGCCAGGGGGGTCCCTGACCCTCGTCTCCAATGGCGCCCCGCTTACGGCCGGGAATCAGTTTTTCATCCAGCCCAGCACCGCCGACATCTCGATGGCCATTTCCCCGACCGATTCCGTGGTGGTCAACGGCGTTGGCAAGGACATCTTCGGCGGCGTCTCCAATGGGCAGGTGGCGACCTTCGAAGGTTCGGACCAGGCCAACCTGTTTGAGTCCGTGGGCAAACTCGTGGGTTACCTGGAGACCAACAACCAGAAAGGGTGTCAGGAGGCTTTGGATCAGCTGACGGCCTCCCAGGAGCACGTCCTGACGATGGCGGCGTCGGTGGGCGCCCGGGAAAACCGGGTGACCGCTGCCGGGACCATGGTGGATACCCTGGCGGAGAACTCCAACTCGACGCTCAGCAAAGTGGAGGACGCGGACCTAAGCGCCCTCATCACCAAACTGGCCCAGCAGGAACTGGCCTATCAGGCGGTGCTCAAATCCTCGAGCACGGTCATGAACCTGTCTTTGCTCAGCTATATTTAGCCCGGCGCGCAACAGCCGTTGACAAGAGGCTGGATGCGCGGCTACAAGGTTTCATAACCGGGCGCGAAGACGGAATTTTTCGTGTCCAGAACCACAATTGGGGGCGTGGGCGTTCATGCTCATCTTGACCCGAAGGCCGGGCGAAAGCCTGCATCTCGGCGACCACATCAAGATCACCGTCCTGGGCGTCCAGGGCAAGCAGATCAAAATCGGGCTGGAAGTGCCTGATGATATGCAGGTGTATCGGGAAGAGGTCTACCTGCGGGTGCTGGAGCAGAATCGGCAAGCTCTATGCGCCACGGATTCCGATGTCCTGGCGGCGGCGAAGTTATGGCCAAAAAAGACGAACGAGTAGTGGACACGCGCCTTGGGCGCATGGTCTTGCCCGAAGATCGGGTATTGCAGTTTCCCCGGGGGCTTATCGGCTTCATGGGGCATCGGGAATTCACTTTGATCCAGGTCCGGGAGGATTCTCCCTTCCTGGTGTTGCAAAGCCTCGACGATCCCTCGCTGGGTCTTCTCGTGGCCGACCCGTACTCGTTTATGACGGAGTACGAGGTGGTCATTGGCGAAGCGGATCGCAAGCTGCTTTGCATCGAGACCCGGGAGCAGACCAGTCTCCTGGTCACGGTGACCATTCCGCAAGGGATGCCCGAGCGGACCACCCTTAACCTCAGCGGACCCATCGTCATCAACACCCAGGCCCGTATCGGGCTGCAGATCCCCCAGACCGATTCGCGTTATCCGGCTCACTATACGCCGGGTATGGCCATCCTCAAAAAAAGCTGACGCCTCCCCGGATCCGGTCCGGGAAGGCGTCAGCCGTCCTATGCGATGTTTTGTCGCCTAGCCGAACAGCTCTGCGTCCATAGTCAGGAGCTTTTCGGCTATTTTTTTGGAGTCAGGCTGGTAGGTGCCGGCATCGACCTGGGCCTTTAAGGCGGCCACCTTGTCGGCGCGGCTCTCAGGGGATTCCTGGGCCGTGCGCGTGGCCACGGAGACAAGCCGGGCGTCGTCCGAGAGCGTCACCCGGTCCGAAGACCCGGACGAACTGCTTGTATCGGCACTTTTCCCCCGCGAAAGGCTGGAGGAGTCACCGGAGTCTTTGCGCCCGATGCGGTTTTGGCCATAGCCCTGATTGATTCCGAAAACGTTTTTGATGTCCATGGGGACCCCCCTCCCGCATATTCCGCTTTGTACTTATCGGCAGCGGGGGGACCGATGATTAGAGCATGGTTTCGTCGACTTTCTCCAGGGCCAATTCCCACAGTCGCCGCATAATGGCAACCTTCTCCTCGCCGTCAATGGGCTGCGGATCAAACCCCGGCTCATGCCTGAAAATTTGCATCTCCTGATCTTCCGGAGGATAGGCAAAGATGAGGGGGAACCCGAGCTCCTCGGCCAACTCGGCCTTGATCTCATCCACGATCGGGGTATCCGAGCCGGCAACAATGCAGTTCTCCACAATCTCGGCTGCCACCCGTCCGACCAGCTCCCGTCGCTTGGCCTCCCGGGAGATGCGGACTTCGTCTTCGGCGCCGGCGGCGCGCAAGGACCGGCGGTACCGGGCTAGCCGCCGGGCCGTGGTCACCTGCCGTCCGTAGGTGCGCAGCATGGCGCTGACCTGGTAGGGGATCGCGGTCAAGGCGTTTAGCTCCTTCTCACGGGTCTTATCGGACGCTTGCGTCCGAGCTTTAGAGGGCGGCGCGAAAAAAATCCATGGCTAATCGTCAGGGTACCCGTTTTGCCCTTCCTTGTATCGTCACCGCCTTTGCCTTATAAGACGCTTCCCCGGCCCGACCGGGGCAACGTGCAACCGGACCCATGGTATGCAACGCACCATTAAGACCGTTCTTGTCATTTACAAGGCAGATCACGACAAGGCCAGAGGCATGGCCTGGACCGTGGCCGACTGGCTGGCCGAACGCGGCGTCACCTGCCTGGTTCGGGAAAACCTGCCCGATGCCCCGCACGTCGTCATCCCGCCCGGAGCCATGGTCACGGCCCCGCCGGATCTGGCCCTGGTCCTTGGCGGCGACGGCACCATGCTCTCGGCCGCCCGCAAGCGTCTGGTGGACGGGGTGCCGCTTCTGGGCGTCAATCTTGGCCGGGTGGGATTTATGACCTCGGCCGGCCTCGACGACTGGCAGGACGTCTTAGCCGACATCCTGGCCAACGGCTTTGCCGAGGCCCGGCGGATTATGATCGAGGTGACCGTCATCCGGGGCGAGGAGACGGTCTTTTCCACCATCTCCGTCAACGACGCCGTCATCAGCCGGGGGGCCATGGCCCGGCTGGCCGCCTTTGACGTGACCCTGGGCGACGGCGACGTCTGCACGCTTCGGGCCGACGGCGTGGTGATCTCGACCCCGACCGGCTCCACCGCCTACTGCGTCTCGGCCGGAGGACCACTCATTTACCCTGGCCTCGATGTCCTGTGCGTGGTGCCAATCTGCCCCTTTCTCAGCGATTTCAAACCGGTGGTGGTGCCGGCCGAGTCCCCGGTGCGACTGGCCCTGTCCGCCCCGGAAACGAATATGTACCTGACCTGCGACGGCCAGGAGCTTTTCCCGCTGGACGACCTCGACGTGGTGCTGGTGACCAAATCCGAGCGTTGCCTGCGTCTGGCCCGGCGTCCTGGGGAGAGCTATTTTGAACGCCTGCGACTGAAGGGATTTATCAACCGCCCATGACCCGAGACATACCCGCCGTGTTGCCGGTCCCAGGACAGGCTCCGCGTTACGGCGCCGATCCGGTGCTCGACGCTTGGCTGTTGCACTTCATGACCGAGAACAATCTGGAACATTCCATTGACCCGGAAAAAAACGCCTCGCCCGAACAGCTGCGCTTTATGGTGTCCCTGACTCCGGAGCAGATTTACATTCCCTGCACCGACGCCATGTTCGGCCATCTGCTGACCGAGCGGGCCGATCCCGAGGTGGTGGCCGAGTACAAGGCCCGGCTGGCCCGCATCGACGGGCTGATCGACGCCTTTGTGGCCGAGGAGTACACCCGGCGAAAAATTCGCACCCTGTGCGAACTCAAGTACCGGCAGGCCCTGGTCAAGCCGACGCTTATTCCGTCGCGCCTGGGCAAGCGCCTCAATACCATTTTCCTCACCCAATCGGGCCTCGACGACCCCTACCGCGAACGCCGCCGGGCCGCCAACCGCCGGGCCTTTGCCTTCATCCAGAGCGAAACCTTCCGGACCATGCTCCATGCCTGTCCCTCGGACCTGCCGGGCTGCCGGTCCATCCCGGAGCTGCGCCATGTCCTGGACGTGCTTGAGCTCAAGCGCCTTTTCGCCATGTCGGCCATGCCCGAGGTCTGGGAGGGCGACGGGACCTGTCCGGGCGGGGACGCCCTGGAAACGGCGCTGGCCAACTTTCCCAAGGATTTTGAAAAACTTGAGGCCCTGTTTGATCCCCGTCGGGGCAGCAAGCTCAAAATTCTCTATTTGGCCGACAGCGCCGGCGGGATCATGTTCGACCTGCTGGCCATCCGCACGCTGTTGCGCATGGGCCATCGGGTGATCCTGGTTTTCAAGGAAGGCTTTTATTTCGATGTGCCGACCATCTGGGACGTGGACGGCGATCCGATCCTGGAAACAGCCCTGGCCGGGGCGCATTTCCTGACCGATCCGCGCGTGTCCAAAAACGATCTGCTTCAGGCCATTCGGGAGAATCCGCTCACCGTTATTTCCGACGGCACCCGGGAGCGCCTCAACCTTTACCGCGTCTCGGTGACCTTTGCCCGGGCCTGGAAAGAGGCCGATCTGGTCGTGGCCAAGGGCGAATACAACCACCGCCGGCTCATACTGACCAGCCACCAGTTCACCCGGAACGTAGCCGCCTTCCATCGTCTGCCGGAGGGCGGACTGTGTTTCGATTTCAAGGCCCGCGCTCCCGGAGCCAGATCCTTTACCGAGGACGACATCACGGCCAAGGCCGAGGAAATCATCATGGGAATGCGTCAGGCCCGGGCCGCCGGACGCACGGTGATGTTTTACAGCGCGGTCATCGGCTCCATCCCCGGCCAGACCAAGGTGGCCATTGAGCTGGTCACGGCCTTTGTCGCCCATCTGCGCCAGAAGTTGGCCGGCATCTCGATTATTAACCCGGCCGAGCATTTCGAAGAGGGCATGGATGCCGACGATCTCATGTTTATGTGGGAAAAGGTGCAGCGCAGCGGCCTGATCGACGTATGGCGGTTCCAGACCCACTTCGACATCGAAAAGAGCTTCGAGCTCTTGGGCCGCAAGGTGCCGCCGGTCTGGGCCGGCAAGGACGCGACCTTCTCCACGGGCTGCACCAAGGAGATGCGCATCGCGCTTTCCATGCAGCAGCGCCACCGCGAGATGCAGATCATCGGTCCGGACCCGGAAAAGTTCTTCCGCCGCCGGGAATACGGCGTGGGCCGGTTCTGCGACGCCGGCATCGACTGCGGCTAGGTCCAGTCCAAGAAAAAGCCCCCTGGCGCGACGCGGCAGGGGGCTTTTCGATGCGCTGGCTATTCCTTGGGCTTGTGGCTGGCCCGGCACACGACCTTGACCGGGGCGACAGCGATGCCAAACAGTTTTCGCAGGCTGTTTTCCAGGTATTTGACGTAGGAGTCGCGGACCCGTTCTGGGTCGCTGACGAAAAAGACGAAGGTTGGCGGCGCTTCGGCGGCCTGGGTCAGGTAGTAGAACTTGGCCCGGCGACCGTTGACCAGGGGCGGCTGGTGCTTGTCCATGACCGTTCGCATGGCCCGGTTGAGTTCGCCCGTGCCGACCCGGACCTGGCATTCGGCCCAGAGGGCCTCGGCCTGGGGGAGCACCTTGCCGACGCCCTTGTTCATGGCCGCCGACATGTAAAGCACCGGCACGTGGGAGCACATGCGCAGTTCCGCTGCAATGTCCTTGCGCAGCTCCTGCATGTCCTTTTGGGGCACGAGGTCGGTCTTGTTGACCGCGATCATGAAGGCCTTGCGCTCGCCGTCCAGGAAGGAAATAAGCCGTTTGTCCTGCACCCCGATGCCGCCGGTGGCGTCGATGACCACGATGGCCACGTCGGCCCGCTTGGCGCTGGAGAGGGCTTTGCCCACGCTGTACTGTTCCACGCCGTCGGTGATGCGGGTGCGCTTGCGCACGCCGGCCGTATCCACGAATTGGTAGCGCTTGGCGCCGCGAATGACGGCCACGTCCACGGCGTCGCGGGTGGTGCCGGCAATGTCGCTGACGATCAGGCGGGATTCGCCGAGCAGGGCGTTTAGAAGCGACGACTTGCCGGCATTGGGCCGGCCGAGCACGGCCAGGCGCAGCACGGTCTGAAGCTGCGACGTCTCGGTCTCCGGGTCCACTTCGGGCAGCCGCTCGGCCAGGGCCTCAAGGACCTCGCCCACGCCATGGCCGTGGGCGGCGGACACCGGGAACAGCGGGAAACCCCAGGCATGAAAGTCGCCGGTCATGACGCCGGAGCGTTCCTGGCCGTCGACCTTGTTGACGGCCACCACCACGGACTTGCCGGTGCGGCGCAGGCGTTCGGCCATGTCGTCGTCAAGGCCGGTGCGCCCGACCTTGCCGTCGACCATAAAAAGAACCACGTCGGCCATGTTCAGGGCCACTTCGGCCTGGACCACGATCTGGCGGGCGATTTCTTCTTCAGACTCATAGTCCATGCCGCCGGTGTCGATCAGGGTGACGAACCGGCCGCCAATATCGGCGGTGGCCTCCAGACGGTCGCGGGTGATGCCGGGACGGTCATGGGTAATGGCCCGGTGGTCTCTGGCCAACCGATTGAAAAGCGTGGATTTGCCGACGTTTGGCCGGCCGACGATGGCCACGATGGGGGGCATGGGGACTCCTTGCGGGGTGGGAAAAGCGTCGCCGGGGCTGGGGGCGGCGACGGTCCCGAAACCGGGAAACAACGACCGGCCCGCCAACCGGCGTGAGCCAGGGCGCGGCGGTTGCGACGGCCCGTGCCGACGCGAACCTGTCCCTTCATCATGTCCAGCCGGACATGTCAATTGCTAATATGGAATGGACCCCGCAAAAGGTCAAGAAAGCAGACACAAGATCGCTGGGTTCAGAGCGTTCATACCCCCCTTCCAGGGGGGGGGCGGGGGTGATCCCCCCCGGACCCTGGAGCACTGGTAAACCCTGTCAAACGCAACCCTCGGCGGCCACGGTTCCCAACTGACCGGAGATCAAACAGGAGCAGAGCCCCGTTTAAAAACGTCTCCCTTTGCAGGGGTCCGGGGGGATCATCCCCCCGGCCGCCGGAGGCATTCTTTTCTTTTCTTCTCTTGTCGTTACCCACGCAGCTTGGCGGCGATGTCGGCGGCGACTTTCTCGCCGGACAGCAGCATGCCGCCGAAGATCGGTCCCATGCGGTAGGAGCCGTAGCTGGCGTTGGCGGCCATGCCGGCTACGTACAGGCCCGGGAAGATTTCCTGGGTGTTTTTGACGGTATTGGTCTCAGCCACTTCGGCCCACATGGACTGTTCGCCCTCGATGCCGCCGGAGGGGGTGTTTAAGCGCACGTCGTTTTTGCGCACGAGCGTGTGCAGCACTTCCACGGCGTGGCCGGTGGCTTCGATCAGGTATTTCGAGGCGAGCACCACCGGGTCCACGTGCAGGCCGGCCATCTCCACCGGGGAGGAGTTGATGACGATGCCCGTCACCCGTTTGACCCCGCCCTCTTCGCGCAGGACCACGTCCTCGACGCTCATGCAGTTAAACACCTTGGCCCCGGCCAGACAGGCGGCAGAGGCCAGGGTGGTGGTGGCGGTCACGGCGTCGGCGGTGAAGTAGTTGTCCTTGTAGCGTTTGACCGGCACGCCGACGTCGGTGAGCAGGTGGACGCTTTCTTCCTGGACCACGATGACGTTCCAGGTCATGCCGCCGCCCCACATGCCGCCGCCAAGGGACAGCTTGCGTTCAAACAGGGCGACGTTTAGGCCGTCGGCGGCCAGCAGCCGGGCCGCAGTCAGGCCCGAAGGGCCGCCGCCGATGATGGCCACGTCGAGATCAAGGCTGGATTTGAACTTCTCGAAATACTCTTCCAGAATGGCCTGGGTGATGATGCGTTCATCCAAAGACATGAATCGGAACCCCTTGGCTGCGAGACGTTGGTACTACTTCCCGCCGATAATGGCGCGAATGGATTCGACATAGGGTGCGGTCAGCACGCCGCGTTCGGTGACGATGCCGGCGATGAGTTCGGCCGGGGTCACGTCAAAGGCGTAGTTGTAGACCGGCACGTTTTCCGGGGTGACGCGGTGTTCGCCGATGTGGGTGACTTCGCGCGGGGTGCGGTCCTCGATGGGGATCTCGTCGCCCGTGGCGATGCGCAGGTCAAAGGTGGACGCCGGGGCGGCAACGTAAAACGGCACGCCATGGGCCTTGGCGGCCAGGGCCACGGTATAGGTGCCGATCTTGTTGGCCGCGTCGCCGTTGGCCGCGATGCGATCCGCACCGACCACGACCTTCTGGACCATGCCGCGCTTCATGAGGTGGCCGACGGCATTGTCGCAGGCGACAGTGACCGGAATGCCCTCTTTGGCCAGTTCGTAGGCGGTCAGACGCGCACCCTGGAGAAAGGGGCGGGTCTCGTCGGCAATGACCTGGATGCGCTTGCCCTGTTCAAAGGCCGCCCGGATGACGCCAAGGGCCGTGCCGTAGCCGGCCGTGGCCAGGGCGCCGGCGTTGCAGTGGGTGAGGACGGTGTCGCCGTCGGCGATCAGAGCCGCGCCGTGGCGGCCGATGGCTTTGCATATCTCGATGTCCTCGCTGTGCATGTCCTGGGCCAGCCCAAGCCAGGTCGAGAGGAGTTCGTCCAGGGAGGCGGCGGCCATATCGGCCCACTTGGCCCGCATCCGCTCAACCGCCCAGCGCAGGTTGACAGCGGTGGGGCGGGCCTGCTCCAGTTCGGTGAGCAGGGTTTGCAGGCGGTCTTTCCAGGCCGGGCCGGCTTCGGACGATTCCCGGGCGGCCAGGTAGCAGCCATAGGCAGCGGTGACGCCGATGGCCGGTGCGCCGCGCACCACCATGGTCTGCAGGGCGTAGACCGTGTCGGCGGTGTTGCGGCAGACGAAACACTCTTCGCGGTCGGGCAGGAAACGCTGGTCGAGGAGCAGCAGAGCCTGCTTGTCGGCCGAGAAGGCGATATGGTCGTTCATGGCGTCATTCCAGTCCAGGGTGGGGGTCCAAAACACGGCCCGCACCGGTTGCGGGCCGGCGGGGCAGGCCCCTTGCAGGGCGTCCTTGCATCACGATTGCGGGGCTATGGCGGTCCTTGCGTCACACCCGGGAACCAGCTCGTTGCTTTTGGGCGCGACAATGGACCGTAATCTTTTTTTATCCTCAAAAAACAGAACTGTTTTTTGAGAAGGCAGCGCTAGCCGAGTTTTTGGCGCAACAACTCGTTGACCAGTCCCGGGTTGGCTTGTCCTTTGGTGGCCTTCATGATCTGGCCCACAAAAAAACCCATGAGCTTGGTCTTGCCGCCCTTGAAGGCTTCCACCTCGGCCGGGTTGGCGGCCAGGACCGCGTCGACGGCAGATTCCAGGGCATTGGAGTCGGAAATCTGCGACAGCCCTTTTTGGCGGACGTATGCGGCCGGGTCAAGGCCCTCGGCAAAGAGATCCGGAAAAATCTGCTTGGCGATCTTGCCGGAAATTTCTCCGGCGTCGATGAGGTTGATCAGTGCGGCCAGGTTGGCGGCCGTGAGCTTGGACCGGGCGGCCGGGATGGCGGCCTGGTTGAGCTCGCGCATCAGTTCGCCCTGCATCCAGTTGGCGGCCTGTTTGGAGTCGGCCCCGGCGGCGACGACAGCCTCGAAGTATTCGGCCAGGTCGCGCTCGCTGGTCAGCACCTCGGCGTCGTAGTCGGACAGGCCGTATTGGGCGACAAACCGGGCGCGCCGGGCCTCGGGCAGCTCGGGCAGCTCGGCTTTCCAGCGGGCCAGCGTGGCCGCGTCCAAGCCGACCGGCACCAGATCTGGGTCCGGGAAGTAGCGGTAGTCGTGGGCTTCTTCCTTGCCGCGCATGGAGGCGGTGATGTTTCTGGTCGCGTCGTAGAGGCGCGTCTCCTGGATGACGGGCAGGCCGTCGTCCAGGCGGTCGGCTTGCCGTTCCACTTCGTATTCGATGGCTTTCAAGACATGGCGGAAGCTGTTGATGTTTTTGATTTCGGCCCGGGTGCCGAAGGCGGCCTGACCGACCGGACGCAGGCTCACGTTGGCGTCGCAGCGAAACGAGCCTTCCTCCATGTTGCCGTCGCAGATGTCGAGATAGACCAGGATGGCGCGCAGGGCCTTTAAATAGGCCACCACTTCTTCGGGACCGCGCATGTCCGGTTCGGAGACGATCTCGATAAGCGGCACGCAGGCCCGGTTGAGATCCACGTAACTGGCGTTGTCGGCGGCAGAGTGGATGTTCTTGCCGGCGTCCTCTTCCATGTGGATGCGGGTGATGCCGATGCGTTTGGCCGCGCCGTCGACGGTGATGTCGATGTGGCCGTGCTCGCAGATGGGCTGCTCGAACTGGGAGGTCTGGTAGCCCTTGGGCAGATCGGGATAAAAGTAGTTCTTGCGGGCAAAGACCGACACCGGGTTGACCGTGCAGCCGGTGGCCAGTCCCATCTTGGCGGCGTATTCGACGACCGTGGCGTTTAAGACCGGCAGGACGCCGGGCATGCCCGAGCAGACCGGGCAGACGTTTTCGTTGGGATCGACGCCGAAGCGGGTGGAGCAGCCGCAGAAAATCTTGCTGGCGGTTTTCAGCTGGGCGTGCACTTCGACGCCGATGACCGTTTCGTACCTGGCCATGAAAGCGCTCCTTGAGGCGGCCGTCCCGGGCTCGGGAGCGACGCGAAATTTCGGTCGGGGGTGTACCCCGCTTCCGGCAAGCCGGTCAATGGCGTGTCCAGGGTGGGAAGAGGGCTTCAAACGGTTGTATTTTTAAAGCGTCGGGCCTACAACGGCCATGTTGCGCCCGCTGCGTCGTCTGGCGGGGGCTTTTACCACACTACCACGACACGAGGGATGCCATGGGCCGGATTGACACGTTGGCGGGACGCGCGGTGCGCGTGGCCGGTTTTGTTTTGGTGCTGGGTTTTTGGATTGTCCTGTCGCTGACCTGCCCCCGGGGTGCGGCGGCGGCGGATGATTTCGACTCCATGATGCCGGACCAACTCTCCAAGGAGTTGCGCAAGGCCGAAACTGCGTACCACAAGGTGATGGAAGAGGTCCGGGCGGCGGAGAACGAGCGTCTGGCCCGCAAGGCGGCCGGAGCGGCGGATGCTGCCCTCAAGGAGGCCGACGACGAGTTGGCCCGGCTGCTGCGCAAGGCTGAAAAGCTCAAGGTGGAGGCCGATTATCTTGACGAACTCTACGAGGTCAAGCGCCGCGAGTACAAAAACAAATAGGCGTGCGAATTCTCCGGCCCCAAAGGCCCTCTTCGGTGCGTGCTTGCACCAAAGAGGGCTTTTTTGCGGCTGTGGGGCTGGGCGGCGCGGCCGCGTTTTCTGTCGGCCATTGGCGGCTATCGTTGCAGGAAAGACCGCCTGGGGGCAACGTCGCCGCCCCGGTCAGGCCGGGCTGAAGGCCAGGGATGCGGGCGAGGCGGTCATGATCGCCCGGGATTGGCCCAGAGTTTCCCCCAGGGTCACTGTGGCGTAGCGGGCCAGGGCTCCCAGGAACGGGTCTTCGGCGACCAGTCCCTTGCCGGCAAACCCGGCGTAGTCCTCGGGGTACCAGGTGGCATAGAACACCGAGGTTTCCGTGCCCGGAGCGCCGCCCTCCAGCAGGGACAGTTCGGCATCCCAGGTCCAGACAGTGGCCCCTTCGGCAGTCACTTCCCGCAGCGTTCCGGAGTCGCCAAGCGTCGCCAGGGTGTTGCCGTTTGGCAGCCGCTGGGCCCCGCTCATGCGGGCGGAATAAAAATCAGTCAGTCCCGGCGAGACATAGGTCCAGGTGGGGGCGGCCGGGCCGTAACTGCCGTCGGTCGACAGGGCATAGCCGCCGTTGGCCGTGGTCGGCACGGTGATTTCCAGCACCCGGGAATAGTCACAGCCCAGGCGGTCGGCCCCGTTGTCAAAGACGAGAATGTCGCCGTCCCCGGGCAGCCCCGCGTCGATCCATTTGGCGTCATGTTGGCCGTGGAGCTGCCGGTCGGCCCTGGTCCCGGCGTCATAGGCCTCGGGATTGCCCCAGCGATAGAGGAGATCGCCGCCGGAACCGGATGCGCCGCCGGTGTGCCCGGCTGCCTCGGCCGTGGTGGCGGAATGGTCGATAATCCATATCTCGTTGTAGTTGCGGGCGCTTATAAGGATGCGATCGGTGGCCTCGTCGTAGTCCACGCTGTTGATGTGGGTCCAGCCGTCGGGGAAGGCGGGCCGGCCTTCGTAGTTGAAATCGATCAGCTCCGGGTGGTCGGCCACGACGCCGTAGGTGGAGGCGGTTGGGGCGACGTCCTGGACGATGTGGTCGATGGCCCGCCACTGCCAGACGATTTCGCCGCCGGAAAAACCTTCGGGGCGCACTTCCACCAGTTTGTCGGCCGTCAGGTAGCCGTCGCGGAGTTTGGTCGGGTCGCGTCCCAGGGCCAGGGCCTCCTCGGCTGTGATGACCTCGGCGACAATAAAGAGAATGTCGCCGTTTGGCAGCACCATGAAGTCATGGTGCTGGAATTCGTCTGTATCGGAATAGACGTATTGCCAGACGAGGCGGCCGTCCCAATCGTATTCTTCGATGACGCCGCCAGAACCATGGATATAATAATCATTGGCGACTTTTCCGGCCCGCACCAAGTGGCCATCTTCCGTCAATACGGCCGTCAAGCCTGCGTTATAGTCGCTTTTCCAGGTATGAACGACCGCACCGCTGCGGTCGATAAGATAGGTGAACGTGGATTCTTGTGGGGCAATAAGAATGTAGCCGTCGATGGTTGATTCGCTCATGCGCGTTTCTGCTGTTGGTTGTGGTGTGCGGCCCATGCCCGCTGCCGCGTTTCCCATATGCCACAACAGAGTGGATTAATCCAGCCCCTTTGCACCCCAGGCTGCGGCGAAATCAAGAAACCCAGCCACGTGGTTTTGCCGGTCATAGGCCAGGGATTCCTCGGGGCGCGGGGCAATGGACCAGATCCAGGTCCGGTCCGGCGCGGGCAGGGCCACGCCTTCCAGGGCGTCGAGGCGTTCCAGCACCTTCGGGCCGTCAACGCGCTCCCAGGCCGTGTCGCAACACAGGCAGGCCGTGCCGGGCAGGCTGGCCAGCCAGTCGAAATGAGCCGTTACCAGACCGCGGCAGAAGGCCTCGGCCTCGGTCCCGGTCGCGCGCCGGCCAAGGAGCCGGTAAAAGGGGATGGGGAGCTGGGAGGCGAGGTTGACCGAGGCGGTGAAATCCGGAGCAAGCCCGGCCAGGGGATCGGGCCGGGGGACCGGACAGGGCAGGGGGCTGCGCGACTTGGCCGCAGTGCGGGCGGCCTGGACCATGCCCGTGGCATCGGCCGTGACCAGCCGCACGTTGGGGAAACGGGCCGCCAGGACGCCTGCCGGGCGGGGATGGTGGGCGTCGAGGAGCACCACCTGGCGAAAGAGTCCGGCCAGTTCGGCCACCGGCACGTCCAGGCAGGCTCCGGAACCGAGCACCACCGCGGTCTCGCGTCCGACGGCGGCCTGAGCGGCGTCGAGAATGAGCGTCCGGGTGGCGGCCAGATGCGGCTCCCAGGCCGCGGCACAGCGCCGGTGGCGGGCGTTGATGGACACGGCTTCGCGGTCCTGGCCAAGACATCTGGCCAGCCGCGCCCCCCGGTTACGCCACAAAGTGAAGAGTTCCCGCAGCATAACGCCTCCAGAGAGTGCAGTAAACCAGCCCCCGCCATCCTGCAAGAGCGCGCCGGGGCCTTGCGGCCCAGAGGTCCCGGCGCTTGGGGCTTCCGGCTCCTTGACACTTGACCAGTGCCCTTCTAGGGTTGCTAGCATGCGAAAACGGTTCGTCCGGGACTCCCGGCCGGGCCGGTACCTGAGGAGGTTTCCATGCATCGCATCCTGAGGATCATGGTCCTGCTTGCCGGTCTGGCCATCCCGGCCGCCGGACAGGCCCAGAGCCAGACGGCCGCTCCAGAGCCGGCCAAAGCCCCGACTCAGACCCCGGACATCACTCCCGAGGCGGCTTCGCCGGTGGCGGCCATGTGTCAGGCCCTGGCCTCCAGCAAAGCCCTGGCCTTTTCCGGCGAGGTCAGCGAAGAGCAGGTCTACCCCAACGGCCAGACCGTCCAGTTGACGCGCTTTATCGACGTGGCCCTCAAGCGGCCCGACAAGCTCTATTCCCGTATTACCGGCGACGAGCGCGACCGGGTGTTCGTCTATGACGGCAAGACCGTCACCGTGGCCGACTACGACCGGGGCGTCTATGCCGTGGTTGATGCGCCCCCGACCATCGACGCTACCATTGATATGTTGTCTGAGAAGTATGGTCTGGTCGCGCCGCTGTCCGATCTGCTCTACGCCGACCCGTGCAAGGAACTGCTGGCCAATGTGCGCACCGGCGACTGCGTGGGTGTGCACACAGCCGGCGGAGTGGCCTGCGACCATCTGGCCTTCACCCAGAAAAACGCCGACTGGCAGCTGTGGGTGGACAAGGGCAAGTCGCCCCTGCCGCGAAAAGTCGTCATCACGGACAAAAATGGCATGGGCTGGCCGCAATACGCAGCGACATTCAGTAAATGGGACACTTCCCCGCACCTGCCGGCCGACCTGTTCGTCTTCAAGCCCGGCAAGGATCTGCGCCGTATTGAATTCGCCCCCATGATCGCCGGCCAGGAAGGCAAGTGAGGCAATGACCATGCGACACGACAAACGGCAACAGAAGATGTCCCTGGTCCTGGTCCTTTTGGCGGCCTTCACCCTGGTTTTTGACGCGCCCGGGATACTCGCCCTCACGCGGGTGTTTGCGCCCGAGGCCGAGGCCCGTGGCGGCGGTGGGCCACGTGGCGGCGGGGGCGGTTTCGGCGGTGGCGCTCCACATGGCGGCGGGGGCGGCGCGCCGCGCTTCGGCGCTCCTCCTCCGGGCGGCGGCGGCGGCCCGCGTTTCGGCGCGCCTCCCCCGGGCGGCCTGCGCTATGGCGGCGGCCCGCCCATGGCTCCGGCAGCCACGGTTCGTCCCCCGGCTCCGGCCGCCATGCCCCGGCCC